>CAUEKL010000146.1 GCA_959018215.1 uncultured Gemmiger sp. | reverse complement strand
CGGTGGCGGTTTTTCCGTCGCTTTTTGGCGGCAAAAAGCGACAACTCTCCGGTAAGCTCCCGCTTGCAAAAAAACACCATCTTTCCACAAAACACCCACCTGTTTGTGGAAAACACTCCCGCCCTCGCCCCCGCCATTGCCGCGGCGGCGTTTTTGTGATACCATAAACCAAAAAGGGGGAAGGTATTCTATGCAGCTGTCAACCACCGTCTGCGCGCTGGCCACCCCGCCCGGGGAGGGCGGCATCGCGGTGATCCGGGTGAGTGGCCCGGACACCTACGCCATCGTGGACAAGGTCTTTGTGCCCATCCATCAGAACAAGAAAGTCACCGAGGCCAAAGGCTACACCGCCCTCTTCGGCCATTTTGTGCTGCGGGGCAAAACTATGGACGAGACGGTGGCCCTGTTCTACCGGGCTCCCCACAGCTATACCGGGGAGGATGTCATCGAGCTGTCGGTGCATGGGGGCACCGTCATGGCGGACAGCCTGCTGGAAGCCCTCTATCTGGCCGGAGCCGTGCCTGCCGGGCCGGGGGAATTCACCCGCCGCGCCCTGCTCAACGGGCGGATCAGCCTGACCCAGGCCGAGGCGGTCATGGAGATCATCTCCGCCGGGGGACGGCAGGGGGCCGCCCTGGCCAGCGCCGCCCTGGACGGGGCCCTGGCCAAAAAGATCGCGGGTATCCAGGCCACGTTGCAATCCCTGTACGCTCATCTCAGCGCCTGGGTGGATTACCCCGAGGAGGATGTGCCCGAGCTGCTGCCCGAGGAACTGACCATGACCCTGGAAGAGGCCAAAGGAGAACTGGACAAGCTCATCAACGGCTATGGCGCCGGGGCCATCCTGCGCCACGGGGTGGACTGCGTCCTTTGCGGACGGCCCAACGTGGGCAAGAGCACCCTGCTCAACCTGCTGGCCGGGTTCGAGCGCGCCATCGTCACCCCGGTGGCGGGCACCACCCGGGACGTGGTGGAACAGGCCGTCATGCTGGGGGACATCCGCCTCAACCTCTTTGACACCGCCGGTGTGCGGGACGTAGGGGAGAAGGGGGACGCCATCGAGGCCGAGGGCATCCGCCGCAGCTGGAAAAAGCTGGAGGAAGCCGGGCTGGTGCTGGCCGTCTTTGACGCCGACGCCGGGCTGGGGGAGGACGACCTCTCGGTGGCCCAAAAATGCCAGGGTCGCCCGGCCATCGCCATCCTGAACAAGCAGGACCTGGTGGCCGACGACGACCGGCTGCGCGCCATGGAAGAAACCCTGGCCCCCTATTTCAGAAAGGTACTGTCCCTGAGCGCCAGGGACCCGGCCAGCCTGCCCAAGCTGAGCAAGGCGGTGGCCGATCTTTTGGGCACCGGGCAGGTGGACACCGGGGCGGCGGCTTTGTGCTCCGCCCGGCAGCTCCACGCCGCCACCGCCGCCCGGGACGCCCTGGCCCAGGCCATCCGCAGCCAGAGGGAGGAGGGGCTGGGCCCCGACGCCGCCGGGGTCTGTATGGCCGACGCCCTGGCCGCCCTGGCGGAACTCACCGGCGAGGACGCCACCGAAGCTACCATCGACGAGGTATTCTCCACCTTCTGTGTGGGCAAATAAAAGGGAAGTGGTGTGATGAAACGGATCAATCTGGTCATCGGCGGCATCTTCACCGCCGTGGGCGTTGTGTTCATAGTGGTGGGAATTCTCACTGCCGTTCTGCTGAAAGTGCCCCTGCTGCTGTTGTTCGCCCTGTTCGGGCTGCCCTTCCTCTTGCTGGGCATCGGCTTTCTGCGCCGGGACGCCAAGGAAAAACAGGACGACGCCTGGCTGCAGGAGAACGGCTCTAAAATCTACGCGGATTTCGTGGCCGTGCAGTTCAATACCTCGGTGCAGGTGAACGGGCGGTATCCCCTCATCATCCAGTGCCAGGCGGTGAACCCCGCCGACGGCAAGGTGTATCTGTTTGAGAGCAAAAACTTCTGGTTCGACCCCGAACCGTTTTTACAGGACCGGCCCAGGATCCCGGTGCTGGTGGACCGCAACGACTACCACCGGTATCTGGTGCTGACCGACGGCATCCTGCCCGAAGAGGGCTGAAAGGACAAGCAAGAACTGACTATGGATAAACTGGGAAAGTATGATGTGATCGTCATCGGCGCCGGGCACGCAGGCATTGAGGCCGCCCACGCGGCGGCGGTGCTGGGGGCAAAGACCGCCGTCTTTACCCTGACGCTGGATTTTATCGGCAACATGCCCTGCAACCCCTCCATCGGCGGCACCGCCAAGGGCCATCTGGTGCGGGAAATCGACGCCCTGGGCGGACTGATGGGGGTGGCGGCGGACGCCACCTTCCTGCAGAGCCGGATGCTGAACCGGGGCAAGGGCCCCGCGGTGCACAGTCTGCGGGTGCAGACCGACCGCAAGCGCTACCACATGTGGATGAAGCATGCCCTGGAACTCACCCCCAACCTGGATGTGCACCAGGGGGAGATCGTGGCCCTGGACATCGAAAAGGGCCGGGTGCAGGGGGTTATCACCAGCCTGGGGGGCTACTATGAATGCAAGGCGGTGGTCATCGCCACCGGCACCACCCTGGGCGGCCGCATCTTTGTGGGGGAGGCCAGCTACGCCGGCGGCCCCGACGGCCAGCACGCCGCCACCGCCCTGACCCAGTGCCTGGTGGACAACGGCTTCACCCTGCGCCGGTTCAAGACCGGCACCCCCGCCCGGGTGCACCGCCGGAGCATCGACTTCTCCAAGCTGGAACGCCAGCCCGGGGACCCGGACGAGAGTTTGCAGCCCTTCTCCTTTATGACCCGCACCCCCATGCACAACAAGGTGGACTGCTACATCACCTACACCAACCCCAACACCCACAAGGTGATCCTGGAAAACCTCCACCGCTCGCCCCTCTACGGCGGGATGATCCAGGGGGTGGGGCCCCGGTACTGCCCCTCCATCGAGGATAAGGTGGTGCGCTTCAAGGACAAGGAACGCCACCCCATCTTTGTGGAGCCCTGCGGCGAGGACACCGAGGAGATGTATCTCCAGGGGTTGTCCTCCAGCCTGCCCGAAGTGGTGCAGAATGCCATGTACCGCACCATCTCGGGGTTTGAACATCTGGAGATCATGCGCCCGGCCTACGCCATCGAGTACGACTGCGTGGACCCCACCACCCTCTATCCCACCCTGGAGAGCAAGGTGGTGGCGGGCGTCTACGGCGCCGGACAGTTCAACGGCACCTCCGGCTACGAGGAAGCCGCCGCCCAGGGCCTGCTGGCCGGGCTCAACGCCGCCCGGGCCGCTTTGGGCAAATCCCAGCTGGTGCTGGCCCGGCACACCTCCTACCTGGGCACCCTGGTGGACGACCTGGTGACCAAGGGGGTCATGGACCCCTACCGGATGATGACCAGCCGCAGCGAATACCGGCTGAGCCTGCGCCAGGACAACGCCGACGAGCGCCTGACCCCCATCGGCCGGGAATACGGCCTGGTGGACGACGCCCGGTGGGCGGTGTTCACCAAGGACCAGGCCATCAAGCAGGCGGAGATGCACCGGCTGGAAACCACCCGGGTCCCCCTGGCCGACCTGCGCAAAGCCGCCGAGGAAGCGGGCGTGGACAGGAGCCGGATGGGGGAGACCGGGGGCACCGCAGCGGAACTGCTCCGCCGTCCCACCGTGACTTACGAGCTCATTGCCAGGGTCATCGGCTGGGGGCAGGACGTGACCCCCGCCATGGCCCTGCGGCTGGAGACCGAGATCCGCTACGCCGGGTACATCGCCCGGGAGCAGCGGGCCATCCGGGAGGTCCAGCGCCACGAGCAGGTGCTCATCCCCGCGGACTTTGTGTATGAGGACATCCCCACCATGACCCTGGAAAGCCGGGAGAAGCTGACCAAGATCCGCCCCCGCACCCTGGCCCAGGCCGGGCGCATTCCCGGCGTCAGCCCCAGCGACCTGGCCCAGCTGAGCCTGGCCGTGCTGCGGTATCAGAAAGAAAAGGAGCAACATCCATGATCGATACGACCCGTCTGGCACAGAAATGTTCCATGTGGAACATTTCCCTCACCCCCGACCAGCTCACCGCCCTGGACAAGTATGCCGGGCTGCTGGTGGAGACCAACAAGCATCTGAACCTCACCGCCATCACCACCCCCGAGGGCATTGAGGACCGGCACTTTGTGGACAGCCTGCTGCTGGCCGCCCAGCCGGAGGTGGCGGGGAAGATGGTGGACGTGGGCACCGGCGCCGGGTTCCCGGGCATCGTGGCCAAGATCTACAAGCCGGAGCTGGAACTGACCCTCATGGAGCCCACCGGCAAGCGGGTGGAGTTTTTGCGCACCGTCTGCGGGGAGCTGGGTCTGAACAATGTGGAGTTCGCCAAGGAGCGGGCGGAGGAAGCCGCCCGCAAGCGCTGGCGGGAAACCTTTGACCTGGCCACCGCCCGGGCAGTGGCGGCGCTGCCGGTGCTGTGCGAATACTGCCTGCCGCTGGTGAAGGTGGGGGGCCTCTTCATTGCCATGAAGGGCCCCGACGCCGCCGCCGAGACCGACGCCGCCAAAAATGCCCTGCACAAGCTGGGGGGCCAGCTGGAGGAGGTCCGGGCCTTCCATCTGCCCGACGGCAGCACCCGCAATCTGGTTCTGGTGAGAAAAATATCGCAGACTCCGACGGTTTACCCCAGAAACGGCGGAAAAATTGCGAAGAAACCCCTGTAAAAGCGCTGAAAACCGAAAATGCCGGCGAACGATTGTGCTGGCACGTCCCCGCGGCCCTGTGGTATGCTGAAATCAGCATACGAATCCACAGGGCCGTTTTTTTCGGCCGTCCGATACAGAAAAGGGGACATCATGGCAAAAGCAAAAGAGAAGAACCGGCAGAAGGCGGGCAAGGTGCTCATGATCCCGGTGGAGCAGATCGAGGCTTCGCCCTATCAGGCGCGCACCACCTTCGACGATACCGAGATCGCCGCCCTGGCGGTGAGCATTTTACAGAACGGCCTGCTCCAGCCGGTGAGCGTGCGGCGGGCCGGGGTACATAAGTATCAGCTGGTGGCGGGGGAACGGCGGCTGCGGGCCTGCCGCCTGGCCAAGCTGGAAAAGGTCCCGGCCATCCTGGCCGACTACGACGACAGCGAGAGCGCCGCCCTGGGACTTTTGGAAAATCTGCAGCGGGCCCAGCTGGACCCCTTCGACGCCGCCCGGGGCATCCGGGAGGTCATCCGGCTGTGGGGCTGCACCCAGGCGGAGGCCGCCCGGCGCCTGGGGCTGAGCCAGTCGGCCCTGGCCAACAAGCTGCGGCTGCTCACCCTGACCACCGCCCAGCAGCAGCTGTGTGTGGCCAACCACCTCACCGAGCGCCACGCCCGGGCGGTGCTCCGCCTGCCCGAAGGCCGCCGCACCGCCGCGCTGGAAAAGATGGCCCGGGAATCCATGAGCGTGCGGGATGCCGACAAGCTGGTGGACGCCATGCTGGCCGCCCCCAAGGCCGGGCCCAGCCCCTTGCGCCGCACCGTGCCCATGGTGCGGGACGTGCGCCTGTTTGTGAACACCCTGCAGCATGCGGTGGACATGATGGCGGCCAAGGGCATTGCGGCCACCACCACCTGCGGCCAGAAGGACGGCTGCCTGGAATACACCGTGCGCATCCCGGTACACGGGGAGGCCGGGGCAGGGGAGGGCTTCGCGGTGGTGCCGGTGCCCATGCAGAGCGCCGGGACCTCCGCCGCCGTGACCCGCAACCCCCACCGGATGAACCCCCTGCGGCGGCCGGTGCCCATCGCCCCCGGCGACCCCGCCGCCGACGGTCTGGCCCTGGCGGCGGTGGAGGGGCTTTCCGGCGGGGAAGAGGCTGAACCGGAAGCGGGGGATGCGGCGGAACCCGTGGCCGAAAGTGTGGCGGCGGAAAGTCCGGCAATGGTTCCGGAAGCCGCTGCCGGAACGCCAGGGGAGGGGAGTGCTCCGGCGGAAAACCCCCTGCCCCCGGACC
>CAUEKL010000145.1 GCA_959018215.1 uncultured Gemmiger sp. | reverse complement strand
CATTTGGCCACGAAAAAAGCGCCTACAGCGTACTTTTTGTTAAAAAAGCACGCTATAAGCGCTCTGTTCATCACGAACCGAGAATATAGTAAGGGCTGGTACCTTCGTATTTGTTCCGCCGGTCCCAGGCGGTGTGAGTCTGCAGATATTCCGTCCAGGCCGCATATCCGGCAGGGCCCATATGAATGCCGTCGCTGGTCTGATACTCATCAATCTGGCTGCCGTCCGGGTAGGTCAATGCTTCCTGAATATTGACGAAATAGCACCCGCGAGTCAGGGCGATGTTGGCAAGCATGTTGTTGATGGTCTGGATGCGGGCATTGTCCAGGCCGGGCTTTGTCTGGACCACCGTTTCCTGCACGCCGGGAATGGCCTGGATATAAATGGCCACACCGGGCAGATTCTGCTGCAGAATCTCGATCATCTTGTCATAGTAAGCAACAAAGGAATCCTCGTTGCCCTGGTTCACCAGTGCGTTGGTCCCGAACAGCACATACAGAAAATCCGGCTGGGATGCCACCACCGCATCCAGAGCCGCTTCGTCCACATTGCGGGCGTAATCATGCACCACCGCATTGTTGACGATGATCTGGGGCCCTGCGCTGCGGTATCCCCGAACCTGGGCATTCTGAAATCCGGTAGCGTAGATGGCCATGCCTTCGGTGATGCTGTCGCCCAGGAAGGTGGCGGTGTTGAAATGTTCCCGGGTCACCCGGCCGGACTTTGGCAGCGCCACCATCCTGGCATCGGTATTCAGATACTCAAAGTCGATGGTCTGTTCCACCGGCTGGCAGGTGTTCCAGGACGAATCCTCCACAGCAGGCAAAAGCCGTTGGGGCGCGTATGGCCCTGCACTTTCCGGGCTGGCGGTCTGCACCGGTGCTTCTGTGGCCGGTGCGGGGGTGGGGGTCGATGCGGTCTCCGGCGTGGCAACCGCGTCGGTTTCCGGCTGATGACGGCTGAACCAGAAGTACCCGGCTGCAGCGCACAAAAGGGCCATCACAATCAGCAACGCAATCACTGCCTTGCGGCGGCGGCGCTCGCTTTCAACTTTTTTGCGGTAGTAATAGTAATCTGCCATGATAAGGAAATCTCCTGTGGTTGTGCACACGATGTGCAGCATAACGAGTATATGAGGTATTATACCTCTTTTGTCACGGACAACGCAAGGGAAAAACAGTTCCCCGCACAGCTTTTACAAATTACACGCCGCTCCGAATGCTTGACGGTTTTGCCGCGCCCCCGTATAATAAAGAGGAAGTAACCAATACTTGGTATAAGCGCGCCTGTGTTCAGCACCGGTGCCGGGAGGGTTTGCCATGGCATGGATGATTGTATCCGACACTTCTTGTGACATCCGGGATCTGACGCCGCTTTCTGCCGGGGTACAGTTTGCACTGGTTCCGTTCAAAATTCGCATTGGCGAGCGGGAATATGTGGATCTGCCCACCCTGAATGTGCCGCAGATGATCCAGGCGATGACCGATTACAACGGCGCGTCCTCTTCCGCCTGCCCCAGCCCCGAGGAATGGGCTGAGCGTTTTTTGCAGGGCGACCAGGTCATTGCCATGACCATCAGCAGCAATCTTTCCGGCAGCTACAACGCCGCTGTGGCCGCCCGGGAAATGGTACTGGAAGAGCATCCGGAAAAGAAGATTTTTATTCTGGACACCTTGAGCTGCGCCGGGGCACTGGCTTCTGCGGCGGCACTGGCCAACCGGATGATCGGGGAGGGCGCAACGTTTGAGGAAGTTTGCCAAGCGCTGACCGAGTTCAATAAGGAAGGACATATCCTGTTTGCCCTGGCCAGCTTTGACAATCTGGCCAAAAACGGCCGCGTCTCCAAGGTAGTGGGTTTTATTGCCGGACGGCTCAATATGCGGGTACTGGGCAAGCGCACCGCTGATGGAAAGATCGACTTTTTCTTCAAGACCCGCGGTGAACCCCGGGTACTGGCCCGCATTCTGGAGCAGATGGACCATGACGGGTTTGACGGCACCCGCCCGGTGCTCATCAGTCATTGCGGCAACGAAAACGCCGCCACCCTGCTGACCCACGGCATCCGCGCCAAATGGCCGGAGGCCGATGTGCAGGTGGTGCCCTGCGGCGGTCTGTGCAGTTTCTACGCCCAGGAACAGGGCATTATCATTACCTACTGAAACAAGAAATACCGCAGCCCCGGAGAGAAACTCTCCGGGGCTGTTTTCTATGATGTGGTCCCTGCCAATGACATAAAGAAAAACCCGAACGATAAATCGTTCGGGTTTTTGGTGGGAGCTGGTGGATTCGAACCACCGAAGCATTAAGCAGCAGATTTACAGTCTGTCCCCATTGGCCACTCGGGAAAGCTCCCATCTATTCTGTTTTGCGCCGTTCGTTTGTGCTCACCTGTCAGCGCTCATTTATTATAGCAAAGGAATCATGGAAATGCAAGCTTTTTTTGAAAAAAAGTTTGTCGATATTTCGTCATCTTCAAAATTTCTTTGAAAAAAGTTAATTTTCGGGGTCCAAAATACCGGTTTCCGGCAAGAAAAGACGCCGAAACGGTTCTTCTCTCCCCTGCCGTCCATTTATCCGCAAACTTCCGGGCCAACACAAGAAAACCCCGGTTTACGGAAGTAGGACCGTAAACCGGGGGATAACATAAAATCGTCAGCGTTCGATCTTCATGTGGGGATGTCGGAGAGTATAGCTCTCCACATCCAGTTCCCAGGTGGTGTTGCCTTCGGCATCCGCTTCCACCCGGGCAAAGCCCATTTCGGCATAGAATTCCTTGACCATGCCGTTCTTGGCGGTGGGATAGTAATAGCCCCGGATGGTCTTGAGACCACGGGCAGCGGCGTCCGCCACCACAGCGTCCATCATGGCGTCCTCCATGCCCCGCTTGAGTACGCGGCAGCTCATGAGCCACAGGCGCAGGTGCAGGGTCTCCCCTTCCGCCTGCCCGGCCACCACAGTGACCACGCCGTTATCGCCGAACTTATCCACCAGCTTGCCGTACAGGCACAGCCAGGACGGGTCTTCGGCCATACGGCGGATATCATCCTCCGAGCAGCGCAGGGTGGTGAGGTTGAACTGGTTGGACTTGTTGGTCAGCTGGGCGATGCGCTGGATATACAGCGGCTCAAAGCCGCGGATGGTAGCGGTCATCTCCAGGCTGTCCAGATAGGCACCGTAATCCGCAAAGGCTGCCTGGGCACGGCGGCGCTCCGCGTTGGCGTGATAGAGTTCGGTCTTTTTCAGATCTTCCCCCGAAAGGGTGGTGACCTCAAAGTAGCCGCCATGGTCCAGGGTCTTGATGTAGTTTTCGGCCCCGTCCAGCACAGGCGTAGCCACGCCGGGCACCTGAGCCGCCACGATAGCCCGCTCTGCCGGGTTGTCATCCGCAAAGACAAAGCTATCCGCGCCCAGATTGAGCTCCGCAGCAATGGCCTTGAGGTTCTGGTCCTTGGGGTCCCAGTTGGCTTTGATGGCCACGAAATCTTCCGGACGCAGAACGCCGTCGGGGTGATTGAGCCCCGCCAGGGCGTTTTCCTCATCGTTTTTGGAATCCACCGCCAGCACAACACCGATGGATTTGAGAGCCTTGCAGTAACTCTGGAATTCGGCATAAACCTGGCCTTCCGGCACTTCGGGGCCGATGGCAACGCCGTCCACCCCGTCGTCCCCCACGACGCCGCCCCACAGGGTGGTGTCCAGGTCCAGGACCAGGGCTTTCTTGTTGCGGCCGTACAGGGACTTGATGATGTTGGCCAGGCTGTTGGCCAGGGACGGGATGGCGTCCAGGCACATGGCATACTTGTACATATGCCAGAAGAAGGCGTCCCCCCAGGCGGTCAGACCGTAGTCCGAAGCCAGGTAGTCCAGGTCATTGATGTAAAAGTCTTCATGAGACGCCGCATAGGCATAGAACTTCTGGTTCAGACGGGAGATGAAGTTGGTGCGTCCCCGCACATCCCACACATCCCGGTTGCCCATCAGGCGATAGTTGGGACGGTCAAAGTTGTTCTGGATGACGGGGCAGCCGAACTTCCGGGCCAGAGCCTGCCACATGGTTTCGAACCGGGCATACTCGCTTTCCAGCATTTCATCCACCTGGGCCGGGGTGTCGGCGGTGGTGGGGAAATGTTCAATATTGCGCCAGTTGGTGTGGATGTAGATCACGTCCGGCTTGAATGCGTCCAGTTCCGGGGTGCCGAACATGGCATCCTGCCAGTACTGGCCGTATTCGGATTGATAGAACTCGGCCTCGATGCCGTAATTCAGAAGAAACAATCCCAGCTGGTCCGCTACCTCGTTGGTGGTGGAACCGCCCAGGATGGCAATTTTTTTATGCAGAGGGCTGGGGTTCCGGGCCAGAAGCTCCCGGCGGATTCGGCGCTTTTTGCGCAGCAGCTGTTCGGTATCAAGGGGATAATGGAAGCAATCCATGGCAGGCTCCTTTGCTTCGTGTTTCTGCGCGGACGGGCATCAGCCCAGCTTTGCCACAGCCTCTTCCAGCGCGTGGGAGATCTGGTCCGGACAGCTGGTGGGACGGGGACCGCAGGTGGTGCCCTTCATGCGCTGGATGGCGTCCTCGGCCCTCATGCCTTCCAGCAGCTGGCAGATGCCCTTCAGGTTGCCGTTGCAGCCGCCCATGACTTCCACCTTGCGGATGGTGTGATCGTCGGCCAGGTCAACACGGGTCAGCACCGAGCAGGTGCCCTGATTTTTGCGTTCATAAATCATGATAATCTCTCCTTTTGTTCATGGTGCCGTTCAGCGCTTGCGGGCGCGGGCAACGGCTTCGATACGGGCGATCTGCTCGTCCGTGGTATAACAGGCGCCCACCGGGCGCGGGTTGTTGGAATTCATGCCGTGGAAGTCGGTACCGCCGGTGACGATCAGATCGTTTTCCTTCGCCAGACGGGTCAGCTCCGCCTTGTCCTCAGGGGTATTGCGGGGATGGTCGATTTCCACACCGTCCAGGCGTCCGGCTGCAATCAGTTCCCGGGCCAGGGGCATGCTTTTGTACACGCTGGGATGAGCCAGCACCGCCACGCCCCGGCAGGTCTTGATCAGATTGAGCACTGTGTCCACCGTTTCATACTTGGGATTGTGCAGAATCTTGCCCCGCACCGGACGCAGGCCGAACAGAGAACGATACACCGAATTGTACATCCCGTCCGAAAGGCCGTACTGCCACAGCACCCGCATGACATGAGCCTTGTAGAGGGTACCGCTGTCCCTGGCAAATTCCAGGGCCTCCGCTGTCTTGAACTGCGGGCAGATTTCCTCCAGTTCCCGGCAGCTTTGCATGACAGCGTTATACCGGCGTTCGGACATGAGCTTGGAAAACTCCTCCAGCGCCGCGCAATCATCCGGCCAGAAGCAGAGGATATGGACCCGGTGCCCCCGTTCATAGTCGTAAGCGGTGAGCTCGGTGGCCGGGATCAGGTGAACCCCCTCCACCACCGGATTGGCATAGGCATAGCGCACGCTGCGGATCGCGTCATGATCGGACACAGCCAGATGGGTCATACCTGCGCACTTGGCCAGAAAGGGCAGCTTGGCCACCGGGGTGGAACCGTCGGAAAAAGTTGTGTGTGTATGAAGATCTCCGGGCATGGGGAGCGCTCCTTTCCGCTGTATGGCAGCTCTTTTTATTATATACAGTTTTGTCAAATTTGAAAAGAGGGTGGCGGAAATCCGGGTACAGCAAAAAGGGGCTGCCCCGCAAAGGGCAGCCCCGGATGATGTATAGGAAAAATCAGGCCAGGATCGGCTTGATGGCCTCGGCCAGCTTGTCTTTCTGGGCCTGGGCTTCGGCCAGGTCCTTGCCGAGAGTGGTGAAGTAGGTCTTGATCTTCGGCTCGGTGCCGGAGGGACGGACCACCACGGTGGCGCCGCTTTCCAGCTTGTAGATCAGGACATTGGCGGCGGGCAGGCCGGTCTCCTCGGGCTTCTCGTAGTCGGTGACCTTGACGACCTTGTCCCCGGCAAAGTCCGCGGGCGGGTTCTTGCGCAGGCCTTCCATGATGCCGGCCATCTTGTCCATGC
>CAUEKL010000144.1 GCA_959018215.1 uncultured Gemmiger sp. | reverse complement strand
CCAGGGGGATGGGCTCGATGCAGGCCAGGCCCTTGACCTTCAGGGCACAGTTCCATTCCCGGTTTACCCACAAAGATTCCCTGGCATTGTGGGACCAGCACAGAAAGAAGATATCCCGGCGGGAGATCTCCAACGGCAGGGTCTGCTGCCAGTTTTCGCCGCTGCGCAGGGATTCCACATCAAAAAACACGTGGAGGTCCGGGCGGGCTTTCTGCATCCCCAGCAGGATGGCCGCCGCCCGGGCGCGGTCCTCGCTGGCATAGGACATGAAGGCGGAAAGCACATCCCGGCGCCGGGGCGTAACGACCTGGAAGTGCGGGGTGGCACAGTCGATCAGAAAGGTCAGACGGGTGGCGATCAGGTCGTTGATATAGACCCTGGCGGTGAACAGCACCTGCCGTTTGGGGTAGTCCTGCGGCAGGGACAGGGAAAAGTCAAACCGCAGGTACTCGCCCAGCCAGGTTTGGGTCAGGATGTTGTCGGTCAGTTCCAGGTCGGGGGAATACAGCTCCACCCGCACGGCCGCGCCCTGCTGCACCTGCAGGACACTGTGCCGGTCTTCCTTCAGCAGGCCCGGATTTTCCCGCAGCAGCTCCTCCACCACCTGGCGAAAATCCTTTTCATACATGAACAGGTTGAGCACGGCATACTCTCCCCGCATCAGGGTGCGGGGCATCACGGCGGAAAAATGGACCCTGTCCATGGGCGGCACCGCCGGGGCCAGCGTGCCGGTCTGGGGCCGGGGACCCGCCGGAACCGGGGCAGCGGCACCGGTCTGGGGGAGGCGATTGGCCGGAAGATCTGCCGCCATGCGGGGATGGCAGGCCTTCATTTGCTCCTGGGTGCGCCTGAAATTCCGCTTTTCCCGGTACAGGGCAGACTGGCGCCGGGAAGGCCCCGGTATGGAAAAGGCGGCTGTGTCTTTGGCAGATTCGGCGGAAGCACTGTGGTCAAACAGAACCCGCACATCCGGGGAAGGGGCTTCGGCATCCCGGGATTCTTCTTCTGCGGCAGCTTCCGCCCCGGTTTCCGGCCCGGCGGTTTGTTCCGGGGCAGCGTCCCGGGCGTCTTCCCCGGCCTCGGCATCCCGGGTAGCTTCCGGCTGGTCGGCAAACAGGAGCAGCTCCGTGTCCGCTTCCTCGGTCTGCCGGTAAATCTCTGCCCTGGATCGCAGGGCGTTGTTGGTGTGCCGCAGCTGTTCCAGGGTGTGGAGGGCTTCCTCGTATTCCCGGCGGGCGGAGGAAGGCTCCATGTTCAGCCGGTGCATCAGCTGCAGGATGATCCTGAGCAGGGCAATCAGTTTTTCCAGCAGGCGGTCGGTCGCTATGACGGCGTGAATCAGTTCGTCCATATCATTGTGCTTCCATCGGAAACCCATGGGGGCACCTCACTTTCCGGGATTTTCTCCTCTGTGTGGTGAAAAAACGCAAAAAAGAGGGATTGCTGTCATTATAAACCCGGCGGGACCCGCAGGCAAGGGCCGGAAAGCAAAACGGCGGCCCTCCTGTGAGGGCCGCCGTTTTTGGGCCGGCAGTTATTTCAGCCAGGTGCGGAAGAATTCTTCCAGCTTGTCAAAGGGGATGGCGTTCTTGCCGCCGCCGTCGTACAGGTCGGTGTGGACTGCATCGGGGATGAGCAGCAGCTCCTTGTTCTCCGGGCAGGGGTTGCCCTGCATCATATCCGCAAAGGCGTCCTTGCCCATGTAGCAGGAATGGGCCTTCTCCCCGTGCATGATGAGCACGGCGCTGCGGATCTCGTGGCTGTACTGCAGGATGGGCTGGTTCAGGAAGGACATGCAGCCGATGACGTTCCAGCCGCTGTTGGAGTTCAGCGACCGGGCATGGTAGCCCCGGGGAGTCTTGTAGTAGTCGTAGTAGTCCTTCACAAAGAAGGGGGCGTCCTCCGGCAGGGGGTCCACCACCCCGCCGCCCAGGGCGTAGCTGCCTGCCTGGTAGTCGGCGGTGCGCCGGGCGTTCAGGGCCCTGCGCTTTTCGTAGCGGGCGGGCTCGCTGTCCTCGGCGTCAAAGTAGCCCTTGGCGTTGATGCGGGCCATATCGTACATGGTGGACACCACCGTGGCCTTCACCCGGGTGTCCAGGGCGGCGGTGTTCAGGGCCAGGCCGCCCCAGCCGCAGATGCCGATGAGGCCGATCTTTCCCGGGTCCACGTCCGCCCGGGTGCTCAGGCAGTCCACCGCCGCCTGGAAGTCCTCGGTGTTGATGTCCGGGGAGGCCATGTACCGGGGCTCACCGCCGCTCTCCCCGGTGAAGGAGGGGTCAAAGGCGATGGTCAGGAACCCCCGCTCCGCCATGGCCTGGGCGTACAGGCCGGAAGCCTGCTCCTTCACGGCGCCGAAGGGCCCGCACACCGCCAGGGCCGGCAGTTTGCCTTCGGCATGTTTGGGGCGGTAGAGGTCCGCCGCCAGGGTAATGCCGTACCGGTTGTGAAAGGTGATCTTTTCGTGATCCACCTTGTCGCTTTTCGCAAAAGTCTTGTCCCATTCCCCGCTCAGATGCAGTTCTTCCATGGTATACCGTCCTTTCGGTTCCCGGCCGGAATGCCCGGGGCAGCCTTTCCGCCCCGGGACCCGGCCTTCTGTTTTCAGTATACGACGGCGGGAGGGATATGTCTAATAGTTGTATCGCATACCATGATATGCTTTCCGGGCATGACAGTGCCCGCCCAAAAACACCCCGGACGAAGAGCCGTCCGGGGTGTTGGAAAGCAGGGGATACAAGTTACCGGTGCAGGTATTTCTGCAGCAGCCGCAGCAGTTCCCGCATATCCAGGGGCTTGGCAATGTGGGCGTTCATGCCGCAGGCCAGACACTTCTGGATATCTTCGCTGAAGGCGTCGGCGGTCATGGCGATGATGGGGATGGTCTTGGCGTCGGGGCGCTCCAGGGCCCGGATGGCCTCGGTGGCCTCGAAGCCGTTCATCTCGGGCATGCGCAGGTCCATGAGGATCAGGGCGTAGGTGCCGGGGGCGGCGGCGGAGAACTTTTCCAGGCATTCCCGGCCGTTTTCCGCCCACTCCAGGGTGAAGCCCTGGGCGCTGAGCAGCTCGTTGGCGATCTCCCAGTTCAGCTCGTTGTCCTCCGCCACCAGCAGGCGCACGCCGGTGAAATCGGGGGCGGTATCCTGGGGGCCGGGTTCCCGGGCGCCGGAACTTTCGGCTTCGGCAAAAGGCAGCAACCCGTGGTAAAGGGTGGATTTAAACAGCGGTTTGGCCAGAAAACCGGTGATGCCCGCGGCCCGGGCTTCCTGCTCGATATCCCCCCAGTCGTAGGCGGAGATGAGCAGGATGGGCACCCCGTCCCCCACGGCGGCCCGCAGGCGGCGGGCGGTCTCGATGCCGTCCATGCCGGGCATCTTCCAGTCCAGCAGCACCACATGGTAGTCGTGCCCGGCCTTGTGGCGGGCTTCGGCCATGGCCAGGGCGTCCTCCCCGCTGGTGGCCCACTCGGCCCGCACCCCGATCTGGCGCAGGCTGTCGGCGGCGGTGGTGCACAGCTGTTCGTCGTCGTCCACCACCAGCATCTCCCAGGGGGGCAGCTGCAAAGGCTCGCTCTCGTCGGGGGCGGTCTGCAGGTCCAGGGTCACATGGAAGGTACTGCCCTCGTCCTGGCGGCTTTCCACCGTGATGGTGCCCTGCATCTCGTCCACGATGTACTTGGTGATGGTCATGCCCAGGCCGGTGCCCTCGGTGCGCTGCACCCGGCGGTTGTCCTCCCGGGCAAAGGATTCAAAGATGCGCTGCTGGAATTCCTCCGACATGCCGATGCCGTTGTCCCTGACAATAAAATGGGTGCGCACGAAGTCCTCCCCGTTGGGGGAGTTTTCCTGGGAAACGGTCAGGGTGACGGCTCCGCCTTCGGGGGTGAACTTGACCGCGTTGGAAAGCAGATTCAGCAGCACCTGGTTCAGCCGCACGCTGTCACAGTAGAGGGTTTCGTGGCCGATGTTGCGGATAAAGACGTCGAAGGTCTGCTTCTTGGCCTTGATCTGGGGCTGAAGGATGCTCACGATGCCGTCCACCGTCTCCCGCAGGCTGATGATGTCGATGTTCAGGGTGAGTTTGCCGCTCTCGATCTTGGACATGTCCAGCACGTCGTTGATGAGCCCCAGCAGGTGCTTGCTGGACAGGGAGATCTTGCGCAGGCAGGAGCGCACCCGGTCGGGGTCCTCCACGTTGGCGGCGGCAATGGCGGTCATGCCCACGATGGCGTTCATGGGGGTGCGGATGTCGTGGCTCATGTTGGACAAAAATTCGCTCTTGGCGCGGCTGGCGTGTTCCGCCTCCTGCCGGGCCCGGGCCAACTCGGCCAGCTGGCGGCGGGACATGCGGAAATACAGGAAGAAGACCAGCAGGGTGGCGGCCAGCAGCAGCCCGCAGCCCACCAGGGTGCACATCAGCTGCCAGCTGCTCAGGTCGGCCACCGCCTCGTCCAGGGCGCCGTAGGGCATGACGGTGATGAGATACCATTCGGAATTGTTCAGCGGCGAGCAGTACACATGCCGCCGCTGGCCGTCGGTGACCATGGCGGAGCTGAACATCTGCCCGCCGGCAATGGCCTGTTTCAGTTCGGCCACCGCCTCCTGGGTGGTCATGCCGTCAAACAGGCTGTGGTTTTCCAGCCAGTCGAAATAGTTGTCCTCCTGGATCTCGGCGTTGTTTTTCAGCACAAAGCGGCCGTTGGTCTCGATGATATGGGAGTAGATCAGGGTGTTGTCGATGCTCAGAGAAAGGGTGTCGTTGATGGTGTCCAGGGGCACCCCGGCCAGCAGGGCGGTGCACTGGCTGCCGTCGGGCATGGGGTAGCCTTCGGACACGGGATAGCCCACCGACACCCCGAAGAGCAGCAGCCCCTCGCCGTCGGCGGTATCGGCCAGCACCACCTTGGGGTCGGCCCGGTTCAGGGAGGCCAGGAAGGCGTCCTCCTCCCGGATGGTCACCGGCTCCCCGTAGAGCACATCCGCCTTGCCCTCGGTGTTGTACAGGGCCAGATATTCAAAATCCCGGGCCCGGGCGGCGGTGGTCATGGACCGGATGACGGTCTCGTCGATGGTATCCACGCTGGTGGGGGGCACCGCCAGGGTGATGCCCTCCACCTGGGCCAGCTGCATCTCCACCAGGGAATCAAAGTGCCGCTGCAGCTGGCCGTTGATCTCCTCCATGTACAGGTTGGCCACCTGGGTCAGGGTCCGGTCGCTCCGCTTGACCATGACCCGGGCAATGCCGCCGAACACCGCCACGCACAGGACGGCCAGACAAATCAGGCTGACCCACAGGAAGGTCAGTATCCGCTTTCGATCCAAAACAAAATCCCCCCGCCGGTTTTCCGGAATGATCTGGCACCATTATACTCCATCCCGGCACAAAATGGTAGCGGGATGCACAAAGGACGCCGGGAACCGGACCACAAAAATCCCCCCGCCGGGGACAGAACCCCGGCGGGGGGATAAAAAAGGGGGGCCTCAGTCCGGCTCGGGGCAGCACAGCAGCTCCTGCACGTTCTCCAGGCGGGGCTTTTCGTCGTGGGAGAGGGCGGAAAAGACGGTGGTCTGCCCGTTTTTGCGCGGAGTGCCGTCAAAGGAGAAGGCTTCAGCTTCGGCGGACAGGAAGCAGACGACCTTTACGCCGTCGATCTGGTCCACGCCGCGGTCCACCTGCAGGAAATGACTTTTGTCGGCGGCCAGCCCCATGGGGATGCGGTAGCAGGAAACCGTCCCGTCCTTATAGGCAACCTCCACCAGGAAGGAAGACAGGAAGGAGTGGCCGGTGTTCTGAATCTCCAGGAACGCGGTCCCCGCCGCTGCGGCCGCGGGGGAAAGGGCGGGCACCCAGTGGAAGCGGGCGGATTTGGGGTTGGTGTCGTGCAAAAACAGAAAGACAGACACCTCCTGGAAGGTGGGGACCAAAGAAATCTCAAAGGTCAGCAGGGCCAGCAAAACGGGAAGATGTACAAGGTTGATGAACTGGCTGAACCAGCTGTCCTTTGGAAGAAAGAACAACAGGCATGTCAAGATGATGTAGGCCACAAAAAGAGTGAGGATTGTCTTGGAAATGGTGGAAAAGACATGGACACTTTTGCGGGAGCGGAGAAAATGACGGAAAATCTCATATTTGACCTCCTGAATATCGGTGAGAAAGTTGTTGATTTTTATGTTATGGCT
>CAUEKL010000143.1 GCA_959018215.1 uncultured Gemmiger sp. | reverse complement strand
ACATGGGAGTGGGTCAGAATCAGATGGGTCACATCCGCCGGGGTATAGCCGAAGCGGGCCAGCTGGGCGGTGAGCAGCTCTTCCGGCTGGAAGGAATAGATTGCTTCCGCCGCCGGGTCCACGTGGGGCTGCTGCTGACAGCCGCAGTCGATGAGCACCAGGGCGTCTTTCTGCTCAATGAGTACCGCCCAGGTGGGGGCGTCGATGACCTTGTCCGGGGAGCCGCCCTGCCCGACCAGCATCTCTTCGGTCATGTGCAGGGTCCCCAGAGCCAGAGGATGTATCTTCATGAAAATGCCTCCTTTTTTCTGTCTTCTATGATATACCCCATTTTCCGAAAGCGCAACGCAGGCCCGCCGCGCTTCGATGGAGCCGGTTTTTTCAGCAACAAAAGAAGGACGGCAGGCTGTTGTCCATACCGTCCTTTTCTGATCTCTGTTCTGTTCAGTGGGCTGCCTGGCCGGCTTTACGCAGCTGCAGGCCGGTGGCAAAGGTGAAATGCTGATCCATCCAGCTGCCGATAATGCCGATGGTTTTGCCCATGGTCAGGGCGGCCAGCACGGTGCCGATGCCCAGGCCCATGACATGGCCCAGGAAGAAGAAGGTCATGCCTGCCGTGACCACCAGGCAGATGGCATCAAAGGAGATCTTGATTTTGGGATAGCCGATGCCGGTGATCTGGGACAGTTCCCGGGGGAAGAGGTCGGTGGGGATGATGGGCAGACCGCAGCGGTTGGACAGGGCAATGCCGATGCAGATGAGCAGATAGCTCACCACAAAGTAGAGCACCTGGCAGGGCAGGTTCTTGGGCAGTACGTCGATCCACAGCTCATGTACATCCAGCAGTTCGCCGAAGAAGAACCCCACCACAAAGCTGAACAGATAGGACACCACGAACTTGCGGCGCAGCACCATCAGGCTGAACACAAGGGCTGCCTGGAACAGATAGGTCCAGGTGCCCAGGGTCAGGAAAGGCAGCACCTCCGAGAAGGCATAAGGCACGCTGGAAATGGCCGAGATGCCCGCCCCGGAATAGAGCATCAGCACCACGCCGAAGGAATTGATGATGACCGCAATGACCAGTGCGATCTCGCCGCGAATCAGCGGCAGATGGTTTGTATTATTGTTGTTATCCACAAAATAAGCCCCCAAAATTTGTGTGTTATTCCCATTCCTTTGCAGAATGAACTGTTTTTTATTATTGTCCCTTTTTTATAAGAAGTCAATGCAGAATCTTTTGCCCCATTCTCCCCTTGTCCTTGTTACATCTGCTCATAGGACCTTTCCGCGGACCTTTGCGCCGGAAATATCATGTATTTTTCCTCTTATTTTCAGAATAAAAATACATATGCAGTTTTTGTTCCACTTAAAATCCCTTTTTGAATTGTATTTGGATGGAGAACACACAAACGAGCCACCCGGCATATATCCTGTTATGTGTCTTTATTAGAAATACACTTTGTCAAATTTTGTTGTAATATTGGCGAATTCGAGCCGTATATTCTTACCGGCCTTTGTACAATTCACAGAAAATTCATAGTTTGGGCGCAAAAATCGGGAAAAGGTCTTTTCAATTGCTTTCGGGAGGGCTATAATGACTCCCGAAGTACAAAGACGTACGGGATACACCCTGTACATCTTTGTGCTTTTTTATTTTATTCTCATGAATGCCGCACCTGAAGCGCGGCCGGGTGGGAATACGAGAGGAATGGTAAGACAGATGAAAAACGCAAAATCCGTGCTGGCTTTTGCCATGGCTGCCGCCATGGCTGTGACCGCCACCGGCTGCGGCGCTTCGGGCGGCAGCTCCACTGCCGCCACCGGTGCCACCGGCGAAGCCGCTTCCGCCGCATCCACCGGGGCTTCGTCCTCGGCGCTGAACGTCATGCTGGAGACCCCTGTGGAGTCTCTGGACCCGCAGATCGCCACCGACGGCACCTCCTTTGAGGTCATCGCCGACTTTACCGACGGTCTGATGCAGATGGATGCCGAGGGTGCTGCCGTGCCCGCCTGTGCCGAAAGCTATGAAGTCAGCGAGGACGGCAAGACCTACACCTTCCACATCCGGGAAGATGCCAACTGGTCCAACGGCGACCCCGTCACCGCCAACGACTTCGTTTTTGGCTGGCAGCGCGCCGTTGACCCGGCCACCGCTTCCGAGTATTCCTACATGCTCAGCGACATCGGCCAGGTGGTCAACGCCGCCGAGATCATTGCCGGCGAGAAGGACGTTTCCGAGCTGGGCGTCAAGGCTGTGGATGACAAGACCCTGGAAGTTCAGCTGAACGTGCCTGTGAGCTACTTCCTGAGCCTGATGTACTTCCCCACCTTCTACCCGGTGAACCAGGAATTCTATGAAAGCTGCGGCGATACCTTCGCCACCAGCCCGGAAACCACCCTTTCCAACGGTGCTTTCGTGCTGACCAGCTATGAACCCGCCGCCACCGCCTTCACCCTGGAAAAGAACGACAGCTACTATGACGCCGACAAGGTACAGCTGTCCGGCCTGAACTACCAGGTCATCCAGGACAGCCAGCAGGCCCTGATGAGCTACCAGACCGGTGCTCTGGACACCACCCTGGTCAACGGTGAACAGGTCGATCAGGTCAAGGATGACCCCGCCTTTGAGAGCCGCGGCGCCGGTTACCTGTGGTACATCAGCCCCAACATGGGCAGCGTGCCCGAACTGGCCAACGAGAACCTGCGTCTGGCCATGACCTTCGCCCTGGATCGTGAATCCATCTGCAACGACGTTCTGAAGGACGGCAGCACCCCCACCTTCACCGCTGTGCCGCCGCAGTTTGCCACCGGCCCGGACGGCAGCGACTTCAGCGCCGACCAGACCAAATACTCCGACGTTTGTGCCTATGACCCCGACAAGGCCCTGAGCTACTACGAAGCCGCCAAGCAGGAACTGGGCGTGGACAGCTTTGAATTCGACATGGTTGTGGACTCCGACGATGCGCCCCAGAAGGTTGCCCAGGTCGTGAAGGAACAGCTGGAGACCACCTTGCCCGGCATGACCATCAACCTGGTCATCGAACCCAAGAAGCAGCGCGTGGAAGACATGCAGAACGGCAACTTTGAGCTGGGTCTGACCCGCTGGGGCCCCGACTACGCCGATCCCATGACCTACCTGAGCATGTGGACCACCGGTAACTCCAACAACTACGGTCTGTGGTCCAACGCCGACTACGACGCCATTATCGAATCCTGCAGCACCGGTGACCTGTGCACCGATCCGGAAGGCCGCTGGAGCGCCATGTATGACGCCGAAAAGATCGTTCTGGATGAGGCCGTCATCTACCCGCTGTACACCCAGTGCAACGCCGAGATGATCAATCCCAACGTCACCGGCATTGAGTTCCACCCCGTGGCCCTCAACCGCGTGTACAAGAACGCCGTGAAAGCCGGCTGATACCCGCAAACCGACCGCGCAGTGGCCTTGCCGCACGCTGCGCGGCCTTTTTTGATTGACAAGGGGCGGCGGTTGTGTGCGAACCGCCTGCCGCCTTGCCCACAGAAGGAGGAATCTCCCGCCGTGAAGAAATACATCCTCAAGCGCATCCTGACTTCGCTGTTTACCCTCCTGGCGATCCTGCTGGTGCTGTTCATCCTGATGAAACTGATGCCCGGTTCGCCTTTCAACGATGAAAAGCTCACCGACGACATGCGCGCGGCCCTGTACGCCAAATACGGCCTGGACCAGCCGGTCATCGTGCAGTTCTTCAAGTATGTGGGCGGTATGCTGCGGGGCGATTTGGGTGTGAGCTACAACATCTCCAAGAACACCCCCATCAGCCAGCTGATCCAGACCCGCCTGCCCATCTCCATCCAGATCGGCGGCATGGCGGTGCTGCTGGGCGCCGTGGTGGGCCTTGTCCTGGGCATCATCGCCGCCCTCAAGCGGGACACCATCTGGGATACCCTGGCCACCATCATCTCGGTCATCGGTGTTTCGGTGCCGTCCTACGTCTTTGCCCTGGGCCTGTCCTACACCTTCGGATTCCGGCTGCAGTGGTTTCCCATGCTGTTCACGGTGAACGATATCACCGGGTCCAGCGTGCTGCCCAGCATCTCTCTTTCCATGTTCACCATGGCCTCCATCGCCCGGTTCACCCGCAGCGAGATGCTGGAAGTGCTGGACAGCGACTACATGCTGCTGGCCGAAAGCAAAGGCATTTCCGGCCCGGCGCTGATCTTCCGCCATGCCCTGCGCAACGCCCTGATCCCCATCATCACCGTGCTGGCTCCCCTCATCGTGGACCTGATGACCGGCTCCCTGGTGGTGGAAAAGATCTTTGCCATTCCCGGCGTGGGCAGCCTGCTGGTCAACGCCATCCAGTCCAATGACTACAACGTGGTCATCAGTCTGAGCTTCATCTACAGCGCCATGTACATCGGCATCATGCTGGTGGTGGACATCCTGTACGGGGTCATCGACCCGCGAATTCGTCTTTCGAAGGAGGGGAACTGATATGGCACAAGCAGCCGCCGCCCGCGTGAAAATCGACACGCTCAACGACGTCGCCGCCGTGAACGCCGCCTTTCCGGAACACACCTTCTCCGAGAAGGACTTCCAGCTGAAAGCCAACGCCGACGACATTCAGATCGACACCAACTTTGCCTCCCAGAGCTTCTGGAAGGATGTGCGCATCCGCTTCTTCCGCAAGAAGAGCGCGGTGTTCGGGCTCATCATGATCGTGGTCATCACCCTGATGGCCATTCTGGGCCCCGGCATGAACGAATACACCTACTCCGGCCAGGAACTGAGCCAGAAAAACCTGGCCCCCCGCATCCCCGTCATCGAGGAGCTGGGCATCTTTGACGGCAGCGAGACCATCGCCACCACCACCGGTACCAAGGTCACCAACCAGTATGAGGAAAAAGGCCTGGACGACGTGTACTACTGGTTCGGTTCCGACAACTTCGGCCGGGACATCTGGACCCGCACCTGGGAAGGTGCCCGGGTCAGTCTGATCATTGCCGTGGCCGCCGCCGTCATCGACATGGTCATCGGCATGTCCTACGGGTTGATCTCCGGCTATTTCGGGGGCAAGGTGGACATGCTCATGCAGCGGTTCCTGGAGATTGCCAACGGCATTCCCCGTCTGGTCATCTGCACCCTGCTGCTATTGGTGCTGCAGCCCGGCATCCTGACCATCGTCTTTGCCCTGCTGCTCCCCGAACGGGTGGGCATGCGCCGCATCGCCCGCGCCGAGATGCTCAAGCTCAAGGCGCAGGAGTTCGTGCTGGCTTCCCGCACCCTGGGTGCCGGCAGTTTCTTCATCATCTTCCGGGAAGTGCTGCCCAACATCATCGGACCCATCATCACCCAGGTCATGTTCAGCATTCCCACCGCCATCTTCACCGAGGCCTTTCTGAGCTTTGTGGGTCTGGGCATCCCGGTGCCCCAGTGCTCCCTGGGTTCGCTGATCAACGAGCTGTACAACAGCGTCACCACCCATCCCTACCAGATCATCCCGCCCATTGCGGTGATGGTGCTGCTGATGCTCAGCTTCAACCTGGTGGCGGACGGCCTGCGGGAAGCCCTTGACCCCAAGATGAAGAGCATGTAAGGAGGCACGCACAATGGCAGAACAACAAAAAGAACGGGTGCTGGCAGTGCGCGACCTGGACATCACCTTCAAGACCACCGCCGGTCCGGTCCACGCCATCCGCGGCGTGAACATCGACCTGTACCGCGGGGAGACCGTGGCCCTGGTGGGCGAATCCGGTTCCGGCAAGTCGGTGACCATGAAGGCGGCCATGGGCATTCTGGCCCACAACGCCACCATCAACGCCGGCTCCATCGAATTTTCCTACCACCACGCCGACGGCTCCCCCGAGACGGTGGACATCCTGAAAAAGGACAAGAAATGGATCCGCCGCCACATCAACGGCAAACGCATTGCCATGGTGTTCCAGGACCCCATGACCAGCCTGGACCCCACCATGCCCATCGGCAAGCAGATCATGGAAGGGATGCTCTGGCACTTCAAGATGAACAAGAAGGAAGCCTGGCAGCGGGCCATCACCCTGCTGGAGGAAGTGGGCATCACCGACGCCGAAAAGCGGATGAAGAACTATCCCCACCAGCTGTCCGGCGGCATGCGCCAGCGGGTGGTCATTGCCATCGCTCTGGCCTGCGACCCCGACCTGCTGATCTGCGACGAACCCACCACCGCCCTGGATGTGACCATCCAGGCC
>CAUEKL010000142.1 GCA_959018215.1 uncultured Gemmiger sp. | reverse complement strand
CTCGATCTCCGCCATGGTCTTGCCGGTGAAGGCGGCGTAGATGGTCATGAGGTTGGACACGCCGGGCTTGTTGGCCACATCAAACCGCACCACGCCGTCGGAGTCGGTGACCGCCCGCTTGAACTTGCGCACGATGGTATCCCGGTCGTCGGTGAGCAGGATGAAGCTGTTGGCGTTGGGGTCGGACTTGCTCATCTTCTTGGTGGGCTCGGCCAGGGAGGTGATCTTGGCGCCGGCGGCGGGCACATAGCCTTCGGGCAGGGTGAAGGTCTCGCCGTAGACGTTGTTGAACCGGCCGGCAATGTTGCGGGCCAGCTCCAGGTGCTGGGTCTGGTCCTGGCCCACCGGCACCAGGTCGGCGTTGTAGACCAGGATATCCGCCGCCATGAGCACCGGGTAGGTGAACAGACCGCCGTTGACGTTGTCCGGATGCTTGGCGCTCTTGTCCTTGAACTGGGTCATGCGGGACAGTTCCCCGAACTGGGTGTTGCAGGCCAGAATCCAGCTCAGCTCACAGTGGGCGGGCACATGGCTCTGCACAAAGAGCACATGCTCCTTGGGGTCGATGCCCAGGGCCAGCAGCAGGGCCGCCAGGGACCGGGTGTTGCGGCGCAGTTCCGCCGGGTTCTGGCGCACGGTCAGGGCATGCAGGTCGGCCACCATATACAGGCAGTCGTAGTTGTTCTGCAAAAGGGCCCAGTTGCGCAGGGCACCCAGGTAGTTGCCCAGGGTGGGGGTGCCGGTGGGCTGGATGCCGGAAAGGATACGTTTGCGTTTGAGAAGTTCGGACATAGTATTTCAGCTCCTTTGATTGCGGCGGAGGAGGATAAAAAAAGCCGCCCCCGCACAGAAGTGGTTTCTGTGCAAGGGCAGGCTTGTCGTTTACCTGTGGTGCCACCTTGCTTGCCGCGCCGTTTGCCGTGCGCGGCCTCTTGACGGGGCGCAGTCTGCGTCCCTGCCCGGTAACGGGGGCTGCCGGCGGCGGATACTGCCCGGATAAAGGGGTTCCCCGCCGCCCTCGGCGATCCATTTGTCCGTGCGGCCTTCCGCCCCGTTCCCAGCATCGGGGGCTCTCTGTGGGCGCCGGCACGGTTTTACCTTCGCCTCGTCGGTTTATTCCCCTACATTATAGCCAGCCGCCCCCGCAGTGTCAAGGGAGGGTGTCCAGCGCGTCCAGCAACGCCCGGCGGGCGGTTCCGGCGTCCGGCTGCGGGGGTTGCCCGGTCAGGTAGGCCAGGGCATCGTTCCATTCCTCCCGCGGGGCCTGCCCGGCGCCGGTGCCGCGCACCAGCCCCGCCAGCAACGCCCGGCCGGACGTATCCAGATATTTCAGATCGGACAGGTAGGCACAGCCCATGCGGCGGGCCAGAATCTCCAGAAGCGGAAAATCATTTTTTTCGCTCATAGCCGTCTCCTTCTGAGATAACAGGGTCGAATACCATCAGTATACATCACTTTATGTTGAAATGTAAACATTTATTAGCCATATTTTTCCATGATTTTCGCATGGATAATAGGTGATAAGGTGGTGGTAAATAATGGAAACCCTGAAAATCTCCAAAAAGACGGAACCGGTGATGTTCACCATCCGGGTGGACAAATCCATCGTGGACTTTTATGACGACCTGGCCAAAAAGACCAACCGGTCCCGCAACGAGCTCATCGGCCTGGCGCTGGAGTTTGCCAAGGACAAGATCCAGATCGACCCGGAGGACTGAATCCCCCGCCCTTTGGTTGACAAACCCGGCCGTGACCGCTAAACTGTGGGATAGAGAACCTTTATTATACAGGGGGAAGTTTGTTTTATGGCCAACACCGTACGCACCCGCTTTGCGCCGTCCCCCACGGGCTACATGCACGTGGGCAACCTGCGCACCGCGCTGTATACCTATCTGCAGGCCCGCCACAATGGCGGCACCTTTATCCTGCGCATTGAGGACACCGACCAAGGCCGCCTGGTGGAAGGTGCCACCGACATCATCTACAACACCCTGAAGGCCACCGGCCTGACCTGGGACGAAGGCCCGGACATCGGCGGCCCGGTGGGCCCCTACGTGCAGAGTCAGCGCATGGGCATGTTCAAGCAGTATGCCGAGGAACTGGTCCGCAAGGGCGAAGCCTACTACTGCTTCTGCACCAACGAGCGGCTGGAAGCGCTGCACGAGAGCCAGAAGGCCGCCGGGGAGATGACCCACTACGACGGCCACTGCCGCAACCTGTCCCCGGAAGAAGTGCAGGCAAAGCTGGCCGCCGGGGAGCCCTACGTCATCCGGCAGAAGATCCCCACCGAGGGCAAGACCGCCTTTGACGACCTGGTCTTCGGCCACATTGAGGTGGACAACAGCGAGCTGGACGACCAGATCCTGCTCAAGACAGACGGCATGCCCACCTACAACTTTGCCAACGTGGTGGACGACCATCTCATGGGCATCACCCATGTCATCCGGGGCAGCGAGTACCTGTCCAGCACCCCCAAGTACAATCTGCTGTACAAGGCCTTCGGGTGGGAGATTCCCACCTACATCCACTGCCCGCCGGTGATGAAGGATGCCCAGCACAAGCTGTCCAAGCGCAACGGCGACGCCAGCTACCAGGACCTGGTGGCCAAGGGCTATCTGCCCGCGGCGGTGCTGAACTATCTGCTGCTGCTGGGCTGGGCCCCCGAGGGGGAGCAGGAGATCTTCAACCTGGAAGAGATGATCCACATCTGGGACCCCACCCGCATCTCCAAGTCCCCGGCCATCTTCGACCCGCTGAAGCTGCGGGCCATCAACGCGGCCTACATCCGGGCCCTGCCCGCCGAGGAGTTCCGCCGTCTGGCCGATCCCTTCATCGACCAGGCCGTGCACCGCGACATCGACCGGGATCTGCTGTGCGCCAACCTGCAGCCCCGCTGCGAGGTGCTGGAGGACATTCCGCCTCAGCTGGACTTCTTTGACGCAGTGCTGCCCTTTGACGCCGAGCTCTACCGCAACAAGAAGCAAAAGACCACCCCGGAATCCGCCAAGGAAGCCCTGGAGGCCCTGCTGCCGGTGCTGGAAGGGGAAGCCGACTGGAACCGGGATGCCATCTTTGAAGCCTGCCGCACCAAGGCGGAAGCCATGGAGAAGAAGAACGGCTGGCTGCTGTATCCCCTGGGCATTGCCCTGTCCGGCAAGTCCCGCACGCCCGGCGGCGGCACCGACCTGGCCGCCATGCTGGGCAAGGAGGAGACCCTGGCCCGCCTGCGCGCCGCCCTGGCCGCGCTGTAAGGCATCGCTTTTTCCTCTTTCAAAAAATACGCATAAGAAAAGCCGCCGCAGGTAAAACCTGCGGCGGCTTTTTGTTGTTCAGGATGGATTATTCGGCCTTGGTCTTGTAGCCGTCGGGGTTATGGCTCTGCCAGTTCCAGCTGTCGCGGCACATCTCCTCGATGCCGTACTGGGCTTCCCAGCCCAGTTCCCGCTTGGCCTTGCCGGGATCACACCAGCACTCGGCGATGTCGCCGGGGCGGCGGGGGTCGATGACATAGGGCAGGTCCCGGCCGCAGGCCTTGCTGAAGGCCTTGATCACGTCCAGCACACTGTAGCCGTGGCCGGTGCCCAGGTTGCAGATGAACAGGCCGGGCTTTTCGGCCAGCTTGTGCACTGCGGCCACATGGCCCCGGGCCAGGTCCACCACATGGATGTAGTCCCGCACACCGGTGCCGTCCGGGGTGGGATAGTCGTTGCCGTAGACATGGACCTTTTCCAGCTTGCCCACGGCCACCTTGGCGATGTAGGGCACCAGGTTGTTGGGGATGCCGTTGGGGTCCTCGCCGATAAGGCCGGAGGGATGAGCGCCGATGGGGTTGAAGTAGCGCAGCAGGGCCACGTTCAGCTCCGGGTCTGCCTTGCAGCAGTCGGTGAGGATGCGCTCGGTAAAGACCTTGGTGGTGCCGTAGGGGTTGGTGGTGGCGCCGGTGGGGAAATCCTCCCGGATGGGCACACTGGCGGGGTCGCCGTAGACGGTGGCCGAGGAGGAGAAGATGATGTTGTGGCAGCCGTAATGGCGCATCACGTCCAGGATGGTCAGGGTGCAGCCCAGGTTGTTGGAGTAGTACTCGATGGGCTTGGACACGCTCTCGCCCACCGCCTTGTAGGCAGCGAACTGGATGACGCACTCGATGCCGGGGTTTTCCCGGAAGATGGCATCGACCGCGTCGCGGTCGGTCATGTCCGCCTCAATGAAGCGGAAATCCTTGCCGGTGATTTGCTTCACACGGTCCAATGCTACGGGGCTGGCGTTGTAGAGGTTGTCCGCCACCACAATGTCGTACCCGGCATTCAGAAGTTCGACGCAAGTATGGCTGCCGATGTAGCCGGCGCCGCCGCTGACCAGAATGGACATAATGTACGCTCCTTTGCCTTTTAATAGATTTTTGTTGCAAGCGGTCATTCCCAGGCCGCTTTCTTGCCTTTATTTTATACCGAAACATCCATGATTTAGAATAGACGTTTCAGCATTCGCCATGCCTATTTGTTGCACAGATGCAGAGGCTGCGGGTCCTTGCGGTAGGCGGTGGGCGTCTGACCGGTCAGGATGTGGAACCGCTGGGAAAAATAGGATACCGAGGAGTACCCCAGCATTCTGGCCACCTCCCCGGGGGTATTGCCCTGGGCCAGCAGAGACCCGGCCCGCTCGGCCCGCAGGCAGGCATAGTATTCCCGGGGGGAAAGACCCGTGCGCACCCGGAAGGCCTGCTGCAAAGCAGCGCGGCCGCAGCCCACGGCGCGGCAGATCTGTTCCAGGCTGGGCTCCTCCTCAATATGTTCGGAGAAGTAAAGGCGGGCGGCGTCCACAATGGCGCGCTGGTTCTGTTCCGCCACCGCCCGGGGAGAAGGTTTGCGGCCGGTGCGGCGCAGCCGCCGGGCAGCCAGCCAGAGGAATTCTTCCAGGTAGAGCTGGGTCAGCCGGGGCACGCCGAAGGGCGGGTCCGGGCGGCGGGTGGGGTCCTGGCCGGGCTGTTCCGGGCGCTGCCAGGTATCCCGGACCGCATCGGCCAAAAGATGCAGCACATTCTTTTCCACCGCATTCACCCGGATGAGCCGGTCCCGGAACAGGTCCAGGGCGGTGCCGGAGGCCGCAAAGGCCACCCGCAGCACTTCCGGGGGGACCTCCCCCGCCGCCCGCATGGACCAGGTTTCTTCCGGCTGGTGGATGAGTACCCGGCCGGCGCGAACCAGGGCGGGACGGCCGTCGGTGGTTTCCTCAATGACGCCGTCCATCACATAGACCAGCATCCAGCCGGCGCACTGACGGGGCGGCAGAGCGTCGCCCACACGCCATTCGGCGGCAGCGGCAGCCTGCACTTCCTGCAATTGCAGGGCAGGCGCTTCCTTGACGGCGCCCGTTCCGGGCACACCCATGGTTTGCCTCCTTTGTTATGCGGCCACCGCCCCGTCCTGCTCGTCAAAGCGGTCGGTGGAGGTGCCTTCGTCCAGTCGGAAGGTGCCGGGCGGGTCTGTGGTGGCCAAAGGGAACCGCTCCATGCCGGGGAAGGAATCACACAATCCCAGGCGGTAGGCGGTCAGCGGGCCGATCTCCTTGCTGATGGACCCGTATTCCAGGGAGCCGTCCGAAGTATAGGTATCGTACATGATCTCATCCGGCCAGTTTTCGGCCACATACTCCACCAGCTCCTCGCTGACAAAGAGGTCGTTGCTGCCGTTGTACAGGTCGGGCGCACCGAACAGATGCAGGATCTCGTGGGCATAGACCGCCGGACCGTCAAAGGTGCCGGGGTCAAAAAAGATGTTTTCCTTGTACAGGCAGCAGTACTCGTTGAAGTAATAGCCCCCGTCCTCCAGGTAATGCACCATGGTGAAGGAGCATCCGGACACCGGCAGAAACACCAGGAACCCGATGTTGCTGGTGCCGTAGGCTTGGGCCAGCTCATCGGTGCGCAGGGACCCGCACACCCCGTCCATATCTTCATAGAACTGCTGGCCTTCGTCCGATTCTTCCCCGCCCACAAACCCGGGGGCATAGTCCACCACCGTGAGCAGATCCTCCCCGTAGTACAGGGTAGGCGACGCATGGTAGCCCCCGGCCTGTTCGTTGATCCAGTCCACCGCCGTGGCCAGGGTCTTTTGGCTGCGGGCGATCTCTTCCTCGGTCCAGCCGGGGCCGCCGGGCTGCTGCAGATAGACGCTGTACAGCACACAGGGCCAGGCCAGCAGACCGGCACTGCCGTATTTCTGCTGGGTGGGGGTCAGGCCGTCGGTCCAGGGAGCCTGGGGCCGGTCGGCCTGGGGCGCTTG
>CAUEKL010000141.1 GCA_959018215.1 uncultured Gemmiger sp. | reverse complement strand
GTATTACAGGAGAAAAACTATGGAAAAGACATTCTTTTTACTGAATTGTTTATTTAGGCTGACTGGAATTCCGGTTCACTATTTCAGTCCGGACGGAGACATTGCCTTGTTTTCATTGGGATTTGACCCCCAGGCGGACCCGCTGGAGGATACAGTGTTTCGAAAAGACCTTCTCCTACCGACCAAGGAGGGGCAGCCCCGGCTTTACTTTGAGGGGGATGAAATCCTCTCTTGCTCTTTCCGGGACAAACTGGATCATTGGATCGTGATGGGACCGGTTTCCCTGCTTCAGTTGGATGCAAACAGGCAGAAGGCATATGCGCAGACCCATCATCTGCCCACAGAGTCCTTTGTATTACGCTGCATTGATCTTCAGCCTTTCAGTGCTGCTGTTTCCATGCTCTTTTGTCTGGCCACCGGCGCCATGCTCTCTGAAACGGAGCTGATCCTGTATTCTGCCGATGACAAGGAACACCCCGAGGTAAATCAGGGGGAACGGCTGCAGCCCTATCAGCTTGCAAATACCGAGCTGGGCCTTCACCGGCTCTCCTATGCAGACGAGCAAAAAATCATGAGGCGCATTACCAATGGCGAAGTAGACGCCATCAAAAAATCCTATTCCGTAGCAGACCTTTCCCTGGTAACCACTGCCGTGGGAAAACTAGCCGACAAGCCGCTGAAAAACCTGGAGTATATGTTCTGTTCCTCCATCACGCTGGCCACCCGTGCGGCCATCGCCGGTGGACTTGATGAAGAGCTGGCGTATTCCACGGCGGATATTCTGTTGCAGGAATTGGCCCGCTGCAAAGATGCCGAAAGCATGATGCGCGTCCAGATGGAATCCATGTATACCTTTGCCAGCTATGTGAAGCAGGCGCAGGAACGCGCCAGCAATATCAACTATGTGGAGCGCACCAAACAATATCTGCAAAAGCACATCAACAAAGGCTTCAGCCTGGACGATCTCTGCCGTACCATCGGCATAAATAAATCCTATCTGTGCCGCAAATTCAAAGAGGCGGAAGGCGTGACCATTCTTCACTATCTGCAAGGGCTTCGGGTAGACGCCGCCAAGAATCTTTTACGCTATTCCAATCAGGATCTATCCTCCATTGCGGCGTATTTATGCTTTCCTTCCCAGAGCCGGTTCGGTTCTGTTTTCAAACAATTTACCGGGGTAACCCCCAAAAAGTACCGGGAACAGAACGGCCAGGAATAGGCACCGCTTTTGCTGAACGTATGATTACAGGAGGGAATCTGGTATGGTCCATATTCTCGTGGTAGAAGATGATCGTGACCTGAATCACGCGGTCTGTCACCACCTCACCGCCCACGGATATATTACCTTCAGCGCCTTTCATGCACAGGAAGCGCTCGACACTTTGTACGCGCACCATTGCGACCTTGTTATTTCAGATATTATGATGCCCGGCATGGATGGCTTTGCACTGGCCGAAAAAGTGCGTCGCATTGACAGCAACATTCCGCTTCTCTTCATGACGGCCAGAAATGATTTTGCTTCCAAAGAGAAAGGGTACCATCTGGGCATTGATGATTACATGGTGAAACCGGTGGATCTGAATGAACTGGTTTTGCATATTCAGGCTCTTTTGCGGCGTGCGCATATTGCGGCAGAAAAAAAACTGACCGTCGGCAACGTGGTACTGGACGAAGGGGAAATGACTGCGATGGTGGGAACCAAGCCGGTTTCCCTGACGTTACGGGAATTTCAGATACTATTCAAACTCTTGTCCTACCCCCGGCAAACCTTTACCCGCAGCCAATTGCTCGAAGATTTTTCCGGCGCAGAGTGTGACAGCGGGTTGCGGACCGTGGACGTGCACATCACCAATTTGCGCGCCAAATTTGCCGGCTGTGATGCGTTTGAGATCGTTACAGTACGTGGGCTTGGCTACAAGGCGGTGATCAAATGAACCCCAAAAAATCCAATATGAAAGATTCCCGCGTAAACGCCAAAAGCATGACATTGGGCAACTATTTCATCATATTTTTGATCGTACTGTTCTTTTGCGGCAGCTATGCGGGCTTATATTTTCTGCAGGTGAAAGAAAGCCCCACGATCTATGTCATCCTTTCTATGCTGACCTACCTGGTCATCATCAGCCTGGTGGTCTGTGTGCTGTTTGCCCTGTTCCGGCAGCGCATGGTCATGCGTCCGGTACGGCAACTTTGTCGGGCCGCGCAAAAGGTAGCCGCCGGGGATTTTTCGGTACGGCTTTCTCCTATGCGTACCGACGGCAAAAAGGATGAATTTGAAGTCCTGTTCGAAGACTTCAATACGATGGTGACGGAACTGGCCAGCACGGAGATGCTGAAGAACGATTTTGTTTCAAACGTCAGTCATGAGATAAAAACACCCCTGGCCGTCATCCAAAATTACGCCACGATTTTGCAAAGTGAACAACTCACCGATGCAGAACGGAAAGAATATTCTGCCCGCATCAAGGAAGCATCTGAGAAACTAAATGTATTGATCACCAACATCCTGCAGCTCAGCCGCCTGGAAAATCAGAAGATTTGCCCTGCCCTTCGCCCCTTTAATCTGAGCGAAGCCCTCAGCCGAAGCATTCTGGATTTCGACTCTCTGCTGGAAGAAAAATCCATTGACTTGCAGGTAGATCTGGATGATACGCTGGTCATCACAAGTGATGCCGATCTGCTGGACTGCGTATGGCGGAACTTGCTTTCCAATGCGATCAAATTCACGCAGCAGGACGGGCGTATCACTGTCCTGCTTGAGCTGCAGAATGACCGGGCCGTGGTATCCGTACAAGATACCGGCTGCGGCATCTCTGAGGATGCACAAAAGCATATTTTTGACAAGTTCTATCAAGAAGATTCTTCCCACACCACACAAGGGAACGGCCTGGGTCTGGCACTGGTCAAACAAATCGTGACCCTGCTGAACGGCACCATTGCCGTACAAAGTGTTCCCGGTCAGGGTTCTTGCTTTACCGTATCGCTCCCCTTATAAACGAATTTTCATTCCCATATCAACAGACAAATGCCCGGCCATAAAAAGCCGGGCATTCGCATTTCTTAACCATCGCTTAACATTCGGTTGACATTGGCTGAACAATTGGGGTGTATCGTATTGGCAGCTTCCAAAGAAGCAACCGATAAAAACGACATTCAAACACGGAGGAAAGAAAATGTCTGTCACCGAAATCAAGAACCCCACCCCTATCGAGAAAGATATTGAGAAAGCAATCCGCGACCGACTGTTCAACGGATTCAACAACTGGAACGGCGGATATGACGGTTGGCTCGAATGGTGCAATACCCTGTACGAGCCGGACGCCCACTACAACGTATACGGCAAGCGGTTGACCTTGCAGCAGTACAAGGACATGATGGGCCAGCTGTTCCAGCATTTCACTATGGAGCTCGGCCAGTTTGACAACATGATTATCCGGGACAACTGGTGCGCCATCCGCTACACCGTGAAAATCAAGAATCTTAACACCGGCGCCGAGGTCCTGCAGAACACGATGGAGTTTGTCCAGTTCAAGGAAAATCCCGCCCCCATCGGAGTCCGTGTGGTAGAGGGCTGGGCTCTGTCCGACACCCCGCTGTCTGCCAAGTAATAATCCTGCACGCACCCGGAATCACTTCTCTCACATCCACAACTGGACCAGGAGGTTTCATTCATGAAAAAAGCCGTTATTGTAATTGCCAGCGTCCTGACCGCTGCTCTGGGCGGCACCGCGCTTCTCCGCTATATCTACCAAAAGAAGGTGCGTTAAGATGAAATATTGCCGTCACTGCGGCGCACCGATGGAGGACACCGATTCCTTCTGTTCGCAATGTGGTGTGCGGGCAATCTGCTCTGCCACTTTTCCATGCCCGCCCCAACAGCCGCCGAAACCGGAACCTCTGAACAAGTTGGGCTGTGAACTGGCTTATTGGAGGACCTTGTTCTGGGTGCCCCTGCTTTTTATCCCAAAGGCACCTCATGCCAAGCAATGTGCCAATCAGGGGCTTTGGATTTTGATTCTGTCGACACTTGCCTGTACAGGGATACGTTTTCTGGGAGCCATCAACGGAGGGTTGTCCGGTACCCTGCCGGGAGTCATATTCGGCGGGATCTATTCACTAGCCTTTCTGCTGTTTCTCTGTTTTATGCTTTATCTGCTTTGGCGCGGCATAAGCAATGCCTTAGCGATTCACCGGTTAGTTCCTCCGGATGATATTCTTTTCTTTGAGCGGATCCCCCTGATTCATGAGGAGGCGTGAAGATGACATACTACTGTACCCGCTGTGGTGCGAAGCTCCGGGATAAAGCCTGCTTTTACCAGGAATGCGGTGCCCCAGTGTCCAGCGCTCATCCATCCTTTCCTGGTTTCTGCCAAAATGTAGCTCCCCTTCTGGCGCAGGATGCGCAAAAAGCCGTCAAATTTTTTGCAATTCTGTTGATAGGTGGCAGTTCTGCTGCCTGCGGTTTGGCTGCTTTGTGTCTGTTGGGGATTTCTGCTTGGATTCTTTATCAATACGCCGTGGGAGGTACGGTTTTGCTTCCCTGGCTGATTTGTAACAGTTTGCAGGGTCCCGGGTTGTTGATGGTTGGTCTGATGGCTGCCTTTATTGTAGTCCTGTTGGCTGCCATCACTTCTGCGCTTGCACAAGGTGTGCGAAATCTCGCAAAGTAATAAGTCACGGCAGACCGCACATGAAATACTCTATACCATTGAGGGGGAGCATCGATCCATGACACATTCACCAGTCCCCGATTCTTCCTCCCCGCAACGGCCTTTCCGTCGACTCCGTAGGAACCTCATCCCTCTATTGGATTGGCTCCGACTGCATTCCGGCCACCTGCACGTGCTCTGGGATGGGTTCAGCATCGGTGTGTTGGGGCTCAACAGTTTCATTCTGCTGTATTATCGATACGGGCAGCATAACAGGATGGATTATGTCATTATTTCCGGTGCTGTTGGCTACGCAGCCATCCTGTTTGCGCAGGCAATCTGGCTCCGCGCAAAGCCCAGTAAACGGCATAAGACCGCACACCGGCTCAAGTCCGTCTTTCGATTGATTTACACCGCAATGTATCTCACGGCAATCATGGCGGTCGCCTCCGCAGCTGTTCTCGTCCCCGATGGCGCACCGGGTACTGCTTTCCCGAAGGCTCAACATAAGAAAAAAGCCCTGCTTTCCAGCAAGGCTTTTCTTTGGTGCGCCATCGGGGACTCGAACCCAGGACCCACTGATTAAGAGTCAGTTGCTCTCCCAACTGACCAATACTAATGGTGTAGTCAAAATTTTCCATGTGGTTCTTCTCTCAAGAACTGCTTATAAGTTCCTCGCACATGGATTGTAATCTTGTATCCTTTTCCAACCTCCACCTTCTCGAACAGCTGTGCCAGGATAGCTCTTTTCCTCTGGACTGTGGCAAGATCAAATTCATTTGCCCAGCCGAGGAATTCATCGTAGTAACTGCGGATCTGCTGTACCGTGGTCCGATCATCATTGTTCTGCAATAGAGTTGCGTACTCACCTTTTGCTTGCCTGACTTCAGCCTCTGCCTGCGTAATCAGCCGGGCCAGCATCTCCTGCGAGAAGGCGCTCTCCCCTTCCAGACATTTCAACACTTCATCCTCATAGCGTTGTTGCTTGTACTGGGCTGCCTTGATTTTCTTCTCGGCAGCCTGCTTTTTTCTATTATGGTTTGCTTCTTGCTGACGAATCTTCTGCTCGATGCTCTTATCATAAGGCTCGCTCTTAATCTTGCGGAACAGTTCATCGGCGTAAGTAAGCACAATTCTGTCTACCCGCTCTGCCAGATAAAGTGACTGACCATCACATTGCCGCAGGTGCTGGCCGCGCTGGTAGCAGTTGTACTTTGCCTGCACCTTTTCCCGGATACTCCCATCGGCCAGTTTATATCGGTCCGTATGCAAAAAGGCCGACATCTTCGCCCCGCAATGTGCGCAGACTATGATGCCGGCCAATAATGTTGGATTGCTGCTCTTTTGGGCAGCGTTTTTATCTTTCATAGCCTTTTTGCTTCTCTTGCTGATCATCTCGTTGGCCTTGGTGAACAAAGCCTCATCAATGATCTGCAGCTGCGGTATGAACTCTGACCGTGCCGCTTTAGTAATGATATATCCCGTATAGCCCTCATGCTGAATCATTCTCTTGATATTGGAGGACTGGAACTCCGCCCCCTGGCGGGTACGCAGTCCTCGTTGGTTCAGCATCTGTGCCATGGCATATCCACTGGCATCTTCTTCCGCCACTTTCGTAAATACTTCCCGGACCCATTCCGCTTCATCTGGATTGATTTCCAGGTCCTTTAC
>CAUEKL010000140.1 GCA_959018215.1 uncultured Gemmiger sp. | reverse complement strand
CTTGAGGATCTTCCGTTCCCGGCGCGAGATCTGAACCTGGGTGGTGTGCAGGACCCTGGCTGTTTCACTTTGGGTTTTGCCGCCGAAAAAGCGCAACCGGATCAGCACCTTATCCTGGGCGGGAAGCTTGTCCATTACCTCCCGCAAGCCGATATGCTCCGAAAGCTTTTCCTCCGGAGATTCCACCGGAATATCCCATTCCCGGTTTCCATCCTCACTCTCGGTGGGCGTCAGAGAAACCACCGGCATGGCGGCGCGGATGGCCATGGCCACCTGCTCCGGTGTGGTACCCAAGGTTTCAGCCAATTGCGTAACCCCGGGTTCTGTTCCCGTCTGTTTCAGGCAGCGCTCCCGCTCAGCGTTGATCTTGAGCCCCAGTTCCTTGAGAGAGCGGCTGACCTTGACGGTGCCGCCGTCCCGGAACAGCTTTTTGATCTCTCCCAGAATGACCGGCACCGCGTAGGTGGAAAAGCAGACGCCCCTTTCCGGATCAAAGCCATCGCAGGCCTTGACCAGGCCCAGACATCCGGCTGCATACAGATCCTCATACTCAATGCCGCGGCCTGTGAAGCGCCCCGCGCAGGTACGGGCCAGACCAAGATTGCGCTGAATAAACTCTTCCCTTGGGATACGGTCATATAAGTCAGTGGTATTGGCCCGGCCGGGAGCGGAAACGGGTACGGACATGGCAAAGACCTCCTTATGTGATATGTAGGAAGTCAGCCCTTGGCCTCCAGCCGCTTGGACATGGTAACCCGGGTTCCCCGCCCGGGGGTGGAACTGACCTTGACCTTATCCATGAAGCTCTGCATCACCGCAAAACCCAGTCCGGCCCGCTCATCCGGGTTGCCGGTGGTATACAAGGGTTCCATCGCCTTGCTCACATCCGGTATGCCGATGCCCCGGTCGGTCACGGTGATGCGCACAAGACCGTTTTCATACAGGGCCGCTGTGAGGGTGACCAGACCCACCGCTTCCGGATAGGCATGTACAATGCAGTTGGTGACCGCCTCGGACACAGCGGTCTTGATGTCCGCCAGCTGGGGGACCGTGGGATCGGCCTGCGCCAGAAACGCTGCCAGCGCCGCCCGGGCAAAGCCTTCATTGACGCTGCGGCTGAGAAAGGTAAATTTGACCTGATTGAGCATCTTCATATATCCTGTATCCCTCCGTTTTTATACATAGGAGATCCGGGCCAGATCCAGCATACGCCGGACGGCGGCGGGCGGGTTCTGCACCGTCAGGCGCCCACCCAGAGAGGACATGTACCGTCCCCGTCCCAGGATAAGCCCCACGCCGGAGGAATCCATGAAAGTCACGCCCGAGAAGTCCAGAGTCAGCAGTTCCGGCATCCGCGCGTCGATCTGGGCGTCGATCTCCCGCCGCAGGCCCTGAGCCGCGTGATGGTCGATCTCTCCCGAAAGATAGGCTGCCAGGGTGCCGCTGGCGGGCACGAAACAGATCTTTGCCAAGTTTGTCCACCTCGATCAATGCAAAACAAAAGCGCCCCGTGGGCTGGTTTGTGCTACCAGTATACGGGGCGCAGGGCAAATATTTTGTTGAAAGAGGGCACTGTGCGCAAAAGACAGTGCCCTTTTTGCCATATAGAAGTGAGTCGTTTCAGTTTTCCGCTTCTTCCAGCAGAATGGGGCGAGCTTCGGCGGCCAGATACAGACTGCCGCAGACGACCACGCCGGCCAGGTTGTTGAAGTCGGCATAGTCGATGGCCTTACGGATGGCCTCCCGCACGGTGCCGCCCACCTCTGCATCCAGATGGAAGCGGGCTGCGTGTTCCAGTTCCTCCGCCGTCATGGCGCGGGGGCAGTCCGGCGTAACCGTAAAGACCTTGTCAAAGGTCTTGGAAAGGGCTTCCAGCATGGGACTGTGGTCCTTGTCTTTCAGAACCCCCATCACCCCCACCAGGTTGCCTTCGTACCCGGCTTCCGACAGGGTGGAAGCCAGGGCGGAAGCACCGTCGGGATTGTGGCAGCCGTCCAGCAGGAGCAGCGGATGGCGACGGATCACCTCAATGCGGGCGGGCATATGGGCTGCCTCCAGACCTTTTTCGATGGCTTCATCCGAGATGTCGTAGCCGTATTCCCGCCAGAGGGTCAGGGCGATCTCAATGGCCATGGCCGCATGGTTGGCCTGATGCTTGCCCGGGAAGGACAGCATGACCCGGTATCCGCCGTAGTCGATATAATTCTGCAGCGGGCGACATTTCAGCGGCAGGATGTCCTCCAGTTCCGGGGTCTGGATGGAGGTGTGCGCCTGGGCGGCCGCGGTAAGCAGCGGCCCCATGGCTTCGGGAGGCTGGTCGGGATAGCAGATAACGGCACTGCCCTCTTTGATGATTCCGGCCTTTTCCGCTGCAATAGCGGCCAGGGTATCCCCCAGCACATCCATATGGTCCATCCCGATGCGCGTAATCGCCACCACCAGGGGTGCCGGAATGGCATTGGTGGCGTCGAAACGGCCGCCGAGGCCGGTCTCCAGCACCACGAAATCGCATTTTTCCCTGGCAAACCAGAGCAGCGCAATGGCAGTGACCACCTCAAACTCCACCGGAGAAGGCTTGCCGGCAGCGCACAGGCCGTCCACCGCGTCCAGCACTTCCTCCGCCAGGTCGCCCAGGGTCTGAGGCGGGATCATCTCACCGTTGATCTGGAATCGTTCCCGGAAATCCAGTACATAGGGGCTGATGGTCAGCCCGGTCTTGTAACCAGCATGGGTCAGGATGGACGCCGTCATGGTGGACAGGGTTCCCTTGCCGTTGGTCCCGGCAATATGAATGCATTTCAGCTGATTTTCGGGGTTGCCCAGTGCATCCAGCAGCGCGTGCATACGTTCCAGGGTCGGAGTGCCCGTGCCCATGCGGGGCAGAGCGTGAATGGCCTGTACGGCCTGTTGTTCAGTCAAAGCAGTTCCCTCCTGTTGGGATTTTCATGATGGGGCGGCTCGGCGTTGATGCGGTCTTCTTCCTGCTGGCGGAGAAGTTGTTCCCGCTCGGCACGCAGGCGTCGGTTTTCCTTTTTGATGCGGTGAAAAGCGCCAAAAGCCCGCACAATGAGCAGAAGGATCAGGGCCACAAACAGCCCGCATACCACGCCGCCCATATCGATCCACACATCGGTGACCTGAGAGGAGCGGCCGGGGATGAAGCGCTGAATGGTTTCATCCGTCAGGGCCGTGGTCATGCCGCCCAGCAGCGGCCAGCTCACATGCCGCACAAAGTGACGGGTATACACCCGCAGGCAGAGCATGAGCAGAAATCCTTCCAACGTAAACTCCGCAAAATGGGCCAGCTTGCGCACTGTATGCTGGCTCAGCGGACCCAGGCCCACCTTGTCCAGCAGTTCATTCAGTGCCCGCATGACGGCCTGGCTGCGGGCAGAGGAGAGTTCCCCCGCCTGCAGGGAATTGCGGAAAATAAAGACGATACAGGCGATCAGCGCGATGGTAAAGATCACGCGGAACGCGATGAGCCAGGGGCTTGTCTTTTGATGCTCCATACCAATTCCTTTCCTTTTTTATTTCGGGGTTGGCTACGGGTTCCTATGATTATAGCACCCGGGATGCCGTCAGGCAAGTACGGCAAAAGCGGAACCGCTGCGGCACGCACTCCCCCGCCGCAGCAGCGGCAGACAGGAGCAAGTGCGGACAGCGGCCCCGCTTGCAGGTGTTTGTTTCAGAACAGGTGCAATTACTGAATAAAGGCGTCATGGATGGCCGCAACGGCGCGGTCGGCATCCGTCTTTTCAATGATGACGCTGATTTTGATCTCGCTGGTGGAGATCATGCGGATATTGATGTTCTGGTTGGACAGAGCCTCAAACATGGTGGAGGCAACCCCGGGATGGCTCTGCATGCCGGCGCCCACCACGCTGACCTTGGCGCAGGTCTTATCCACGGCGATGTCGCCGCCGCCAAAACGGCTCTTGTGGTCTTCCAGCACATTGACGGCACTTTCGGCGTCGGTGAGGGGCACGGTAAACACCAGGTCCTTGGTGTCGGCGGTGCCGGCAGAGCTCTGCAGGATGATATCCACGTTGATGTTGCGCTGAGCCAGCAGGCTGAACACCTTGAAGGACATGCCCGGCACATCGGGCACACCCTTGATCGAGATTACGGCTACGTTGTCGTCCTTCGCAACGCCTTTGATGAGCATACCTTCCACTTTCGTTTCCTCCTTCACGATGGTTCCCGGAATGGGATTGATGCTGGAGAGGACCTCCAGCTCGACGCCGTACTTCTTGGCAAGTTCGACGCTGCGGTTGTTCAGGACCTGGGCCCCCAGAGAGGCCAGTTCCAGCATTTCGTCAAAGGTGATCTCCTTGAGCTTGGTGGCCTTGGGGATCTTGCGCGGGTCGGCGGTGAAAACGCCTTCCACGTCGGTAAAGATCTGGCAGCGGTCCGCATGCAGCGCAGCGGCCAATGCCACGGCGGAAGTATCGCTGCCACCCCGGCCCAGGGTGGTGATGTCATCGGAACGGTTGAGGCCCTGGAAACCGGCCACCACCACCACACGGTTGCGGGCCAGTTCGCTTTCCACACGCTCGGTGTTCAGCCGCTTGATGCGGGCCTTGGAGTAGGAGCGGTCGGTGACGAAACCAGCCTGCCAGCCAGTGAGGCTGACGGCAGAAACACCGATCTCCTGCAGGGCCATGGCCAGCAGGGCGATGGAGATTTCCTCGCCGGCAGCCAGCAGCATATCCATCTCGCGGTGGGACGGGTCGCTGGTGATCTCGGCCGCCTTGGCGATCAGGTCGTCGGTGGTGTCGCCCTGAGCAGACACCACCACCACCACATCGTTGCCGGCGTTGCGGGTGTTGGCAACGATGCGCGCCACATTGAAGATGCGGTTGCGGTCCTTGACGGAGGTACCGCCGAATTTTTGTACAATCAGTGCCATTAGTGAAGTTCCTCCCCTTCTATGCTGTCACGCCTCAACGGTCGCGCCGGTATTGTCGGCCAGCAGGCGATAGACGGTAAAATGACGGAGTTTTTCGGTCTGGGGCAGCGCTTCCCGCGCCTGCTCGAAGAACTCCTGATCGTCCTTGTGGACGACCGCGATGATGGTGGGCCCGGCACCCGAGATATACACGGCCTGGGCACCCAAATCCTGGGCCAGCTCAAACATTTCCTCGCCGCCCTCAATGAGGGGCAGACGATAACGCTGGTGCAGAGCATCTTTCGTAGCCACCCCCAGCAGGCCGTAGTCACCGTCGCAGAACGCCGCGGTGGCCAGTGCCGCCCGGGACAGGTTGTAGACAGCATCCTTATGGGAGACCATCTGGGGCAGTGCCGCCCGGGCCTTGGAGGTGAGCAGGCGGAAATCCGGCACAAAGGCCGCAAAGGCCAGGTCGGGGTCGATGTTCTTTTTGACGGTGTAGACAAGACCTTCGTCGTAGACGCTGGTGACAAAGCCGCCCAGCATGGCGGGGGCTACGTTGTCCGGGTGACCTTCGATGGCAGTGGCCAGGGTGAGCATCTGACGCTGGGTCAGCGGCTTGCCCAGCAGGGCGTTGGCACCCAGCAGGCCCGCCACAATGCAGGCGGAACTGGAACCCAGGCCCCGGGCCATGGGGATATCATTGCGCTGGGTGATGGTCAGCCCTTTCAGGGGCACACCCAGCTGGTCATACACGGCACGGGCGCTGCGGTAAACCAGGTTGTTGGCCCCGCCCGGCACGTGGGTATCATCCAGAGAAGTGATATGAATGCGGTCGGACTCCTCAAAGGTAAAAACATTGTGCATGGAGAGAGCCAGGCCCAGGGAGTCGAATCCGGCGCCCACGTTGGCGCTGGTGGCAGGTACGGTAACGGTGACCATGGTTGTTCTCCTCCCCCGTTCAGTCTTCCATCTGTTTCAGGAACAGATCCACATGTCCGCCCAACAGTGAAACCTTCTCGCACACGGCATTCATAACCGCCGGAGTGGCATTCATCATACGGTAGCTGACCCCTTCGGGGCCTTCATCAACCGGAGCTCCCGGGCCGGCCAGGGAGGCCAGCACGGCGGCGGAGATACCTTTGGCCCGGATATACCAGGAGTATGCGGCGTTGTCGGGCAGCATGCCCTCCCGCTTGGGAGCGGGCTGCCAGAACAGGCTGTCGTGAATCTTGGCGCCGTCCTTCAATGCATCAATGACATCGGCCACCACGGCACTGGCGGTGGGCAATTTGCCTGCGCCCTTGCCATAGAAGATCACATCGCCCAGCATATCGCCCTTCATGAGAACGGCGTTGAACACGTCGTCCACGTTGGCCAGCTGGTTGGAATCCGGCACCAGCATGGGCTCCACCCCGGCGGAAACACTGCCGTCCGGCAGTTCCTTGTACCAGGCAATGAGCTTGATGGCGCTTTCCAGCTTTTCCGCCGCCTTGATGTCGGCCACGGTGATCTG
>CAUEKL010000139.1 GCA_959018215.1 uncultured Gemmiger sp. | reverse complement strand
GGGGTTCACAGTGGGCGGGGGCCAGGACCATCCAGCTGACGGGGGCCGCCAGCCCCAGCAGGAAGAGGGCGCCCAGGGCGGCGTATTCCGGGGGCAGGGCGCGGCGGCGGACCGCCAGCACCACCGCCGCCAACACAAAGACGGCCAGGCAGAGCCCCAGCCACACCGGCGGGGTCAGGCCCACCGGGCCCAGCTGCAAGACAGCCTCCCCCTGCACAAAGTACCGGTCCAGCATGGCCGCGGCGGTGGCGGTGCCGCCGGTGGTGTGGCGCAAAGCGGCGGCCACCACGTTGTCCCAGGCAGCGGCCCAGGTGCCGAAGTAGAAATAGCTTTGAATGAGCCAGACGACCAGGGCCGCCGCCACCCCGGCCAGGGCGGCCAGCCCGGTGCGGAACATCCGCATGAACCAGCCCATGGCGGGGCGTTTCTGGCCCAGAGCCAGCACCCAACAGAGGAAGAGGGGCACTTCGGCCAGAATCAGGAAGGCGGAGATGAACTCAAACCCGCACATGCACCGCACGCACACCGCCAGAAACACCAGCAGATAGGCCCAGGAGGGGGTGGTGCGGCGTTTTTGGGTGACGGCGCAGAGAATCAGTCCCGCCAGGGCGGGGAGCAGCCAGGTCCACAGGCACCAGTACAGGTCCTTCATTCCCCGCTGCACCCAGGGGGAGAGCAGTACCGCCGCCATCCAGCCCATGGCCGCCGGGGCGCCGAAAGCACGCCACAGCCCGATGCACAGACAGAGGGACACGGCGTAAAACAAAATACTGTTGGTGGCGTAGAGCATCCGTTCCCGGGCTTCGCCGTTGTCCTGCCAGACCGAGAACACCTTGTTGAGCACCCCGAATCCCAGCCCCTGCAGCCCCGACTGGTGGGTGTAGCTCAGGTACTGGTCGGGGGTGACGGGGGTGTTTTCCCGGTAGAGGTAGCGGTTCTGGGTGTCGCCGAAGGTGCCGGTGTAGCTGCCCAGGAACCCGCCAGGGGCGCTCTGGTCCTGCTGCATCTGCAGAATCCGGGCGAACACCAGGGACTGGGAGTAATCGTCCCAGAAGCCGGTGCGGAAGGTGTCCTGGTTGTGCATCAGAAAGGTCAGCGCAACCGACAGCACCGCCACCGCCAGGGCGGTGAGCAGGGTGCGGAGGAATTTGGGGATTTTTAGTACGGGGTGAAAAGACAAAGGGAAACCGCCTTTCTGCGGGGGGTGCTCCGCATGGGTTGGAATTTGTGTTTTTGGGGGTAGAGATTGGCTCCCCTGTGCAAGGGGAGCTGGCAGCCGTCAGGCTGACTGAGGGGTTGGTTTACCGCCTGGCTTACGGGGTAACGGTAGTCTGCCGGAGAGTCCTTCCTTTTGTGACCAAAAGGAAGCGAAAAGTCCCGCCGTTTCGATGCGGCGGCCGCCGACCAGGGCTGCGGCTTTTTGCCTGAGCAGCTATGCTGCGAAATCGTGCGCAGCACGATGCAAAAAACAACGCGCAGCGTTGATTCCGAAATATTCTGGCCGCGCACAGCGGCCAATGGCTGGGTGAGGAACCTTGCCCCCACTGAGATGCGGCCACCTCACGACGGCCTATTCACCGGTCTGGGGACCGGTGAGCAAGGAATGGATTTTCATACCATTGCCCGGTGACGGTTGCTTATGGGAGCAGAGACAGGCTCCCCTGTGCAAGGGGAGCTGGCAGCCGTAGGCTGACGGAGGGGTTGTGGACCTAGTGCTATTACCCGGTAACGGGAAATACCGCAGACTTACCAACCCCTCCGCCGCTGCGCGGCACCTCCCCTTGCACAGGGGAGGCTTTTGGCTAGGTTATAGCTAAATCAGCCACCTTTTTCCGCGTTACCAACGGCCTTCCGGTCCACGCCATTTCAAATCATTTTCCTTGCTCAGGCCCCCAGGGCCTGAGTAGGCCGTCGGTAGGTGGCCGCATCTCGGGGTCCGGGGCCGCAGCCCCGGCCGGCGTCCACCGCATCGGAACGGTGGGCCCTTTTCGTTTCCTTTTCGGGCACGAAAAGGAAAGAGTCAACGGCTGGCAGCCGTTACCCAGACAGCCCGGAAGCAAGAAATCAAAGAAAGCTTACAACCCCTCCGCCGCTGCGCGGCACCTCCCCTTACACAGGGGAGGCTTATGGGAGGCAGCCGCTTGCCGGAACTCACCGGTCCCACTTGTCACACAGCGAGGCAATCTGGCTGGCAAAGCGGGCCAGGTCCTTGTTGGCGCCGCCCCGGTTGTGCTCGATGACCACCATGAGCCGCTTGCCCATGTTGACCAGCCGCTCGTAAGCCGCCGCCGCACGGCGGGATTTGTAGCCTTCGGGGGCGGTGGAGGCGCCGGGCTCCTTGGGCACGATCTTTTCCCGGTTGCCGGGGGCCACGCAGTGCACCTGTCCCCCGCCCAACAGATACTCGCTGCCGTTGTAGGGGGCTTCGGCAGCGTAGCCTTCCAGCTGCAGGGCATTGGCGAAATCGGCGCAGGCGGCGTCCTCCCCGTGGTTCACAAACACAAACCCCGGTTTTGGGGCAAAGCTGTGGATCCAGCGCAGCAGCCCTTCGTGGTCGGCGTGGCCGGACATGCCCGACATCTGGGCGATCTCCGCATTGACCTGCACCGTCTCGCCGAAGAGCTTCACCTCGTCGATGCCCTCCAAAAGCGCCCGGCCCAGGGACCCGCCCGCCTGGTACCCCACGAAGAGGATGGTACATTCCTCCCGCCAGAGGTTGTGTTTGAGATGATGGCGGATGCGCCCGGCATCGCACATGCCGGAAGCCGAGATGATGACTTTGGGGTTGGGGTCGGCGTTGATGGCCACCGAGTCCTCCTTGGTCTCGCTGATGCGCAGGTTGGGGAACTGCAGGGGGTTTTCCCCCTTGTGCACCAGGGCCAGGGCTTCCTCGTCGTAGCACTCGGAATAGTTTTCCCGGAAAATGGTGGTGGACTTGCTGGCCAGGGGACTGTCCACGTAGACCTCAAACCCGTCGTGGTGCTTGATCCGCCCCTCCGCCTTGATCTGGCGGATGAAATAAAGCATCTCCTGGGTGCGGCCCACCGCAAAGCTGGGGATGACCACATTGCCGCCCCGGTCAAAGGTGCGCTGCAGAATGGCGGTCAGCTCCCCCACATAGTCCGGCTTGGGGCCGTGGCTGCGCCCGGCGTAGGTGGATTCCATGACCACATAGTCGGCGTCGGTGAGGTACTGGGGGTCCCGCAGCAGGGGCTGGTTCAGGTTGCCGATGTCCCCGGAAAAGACGATGGTCTCGGTCTTGCCGTTCTCGGTGACATAGAGGCTGATGGAGGCGCTGCCCAAAAGGTGCCCCACGTCGGTGAAGCAGGCTTCCACCCCGTCTGCAATCGGCACCCGCTTGCCGTAGGGCTGGGCCCTGAACTGGGCCATCACCGCCAGGGCGTCCTCCACCGTGTAGTCCGGCTCCACCAGGTCCCGGCCGCTGCGCTGGGCCTTGCGGTTTTTCCACTCCGCTTCCTGCTCCTGGATGTGGGCCGAATCCTCCAGCATGATGCCGCACAGGTCCATGGTGGCGTCGGTGGAGTAGATGGGCCCCTTGTAGCCGTTTTTGTACAGGTAGGGAATCCGCCCCGAGTGGTCGATGTGGGCGTGGGTCAGCAGCACCGCGTCGATCTCCCCCGGGGCACAGGGCAGGTCGGCGTTTTCGTAGGTGTCCTTCCCCTGCTCCATGCCGCAGTCGATGAGAAGCTTGTGCCCGCCGGTCTCCAGCAAAGTACAACTGCCGGTCACCTCACGGTCGGCACCCAAAAAGGTCAGTTTCATGGTGTTCCCTTCCTTCCCGCAGTGGCGTGTGTTGGAATGGTGGTATTTTCGGCGTTCAGCTCACCCGGCCCGCCCCGTAGGCGGGGGCGTCGGGCAGCACGAACGATTCGGCAAAGTTGTTGGTGCGGTCGTTGATGTTCATCCGCACATCCCAGAACACATCCCCGTAATCCCGCAGGACGGTGTAATTCTGGTCGCTGAGGGTGCGCAGGGTCCCGGTATCGGTGACCAGCAGGGCGTCCCCTTCCGCCTCATAGCCCACCAGGCTGTCGGCGTAGGTCTGGGTGACGGTATCGCTGTCCAGCAGCTGGGCCACCGCTTCGGCGGTGGTCCTGACCAGCTGCACCCGCTGCCCCGCAGGCAGGCTGTTCAGCAGGGTGCCCCGGGTGATTTCCCCGTACTCCGGCTGGGTCACGCCCCCGGCCACGGCGGTGAGGGGCAGGTCGGCCAGGCCGTCCTCCAGGCTCTGCCAGTTGTCCTTGTCGCCGTCGGCGTAGGCCAGGTATACCTCCGCCACATAGTTGCCGAAGGAGATGGTCTTTTTGCCTTTCTCAAAGGTGAAGAGGGTCTGCCCCGCCACCTCGGTGTCCCCTGCCGCCAGCTTGGACAGGCTTTCGGTGGTGGAATCGTAGACGGTGCGGGCCTCCTGGGAAAGAGAATCCCGGTTGGCCTGGAGGGTGGCGGCGGGCAGGGTCTGGGGGTTGCGCACGCTCACACCGCCCCGGGCGTCAAACACCAGTTCCAGGCTGCCCACGCTGTCCAGGCCGCTGTTCACGGCGACGACCGGCAGGCTGCCGGAAGCGTCGGTCCCGGCGGCATTGGCGCTGATGACCGCGTTCACCCCCAGGGTCCTGAGGTCGTTCAGGATGGGGGTCACGTCGGTGTCCGGCCCGGCGATGCAGAGGATGGCCTGGGCGCCGGCGGCTTTCAGGGCGGCCACCTGCTCGGAGGCGGTCTGGGCCAGGTCGTCGGCGGACATGCCCGCCGCGTGGGCGTAGTTGCCGGTGGAAGCCAGAGAGAAGAACCCGATGGTCTTGCCCGCCCGCTGGACCGTGTAGTTCATACCGTTGGAGATGCGGTTGCGGCTCCAGCAGGTGGAGCGATAGAGCAGGGGCGCGCCCTCGGTGCTGCGGAGGTTGGCGGCCAGGGAGGGCCCGTTGGCGGTGACCACGTCGTCCAGCAGCCGCTCGGCCCCGAAGGCCAGGTCCACCCCGTCGAAAGCCTGCAGGTCATACCCCGCCGCCGCAAAGGAGGAGGTCATATCCATGCCGCCGGTGAGGCTGGTGTTGGCGGTGCCCTGCACGCTGCCGCCCGCATCCAGCAGGATGGCGTCGGTGCCGGAGGCCAGGGCGGCCACGTCGGCCAGGGTGACGGTGCCGTTGTCGGTGACGCCCCGCAGGTTGCCGGTGGCGTAGACGGGCACGGTCACCTCCCCCACCCGCACGGTGACGGCGGCGGACTGGCGGCCGTCGGCCAGGGTGGCGGTGACGGTACAGGTTCCGTCCCCCTTGGCGGTGACCACGCCCTTCTTGTTCACGGTGGCCACGTTCTCGTCGCTGGAGGTCCAGAACACCCGCTGGCCGCCCTCCTTCTCGGTGACTTCGTCGGTGGTCAGGGTGACCTTGTCCTTGGCGGCGCCCAGCCACAGTTCGTTTGTATAGGTATCGTTGGTGAAGCTGGGCTGGGCAGCGGCAGCCTTGGCGTCGGTGATGCCGGTGAGCAGCAGCTCCTCCATCACAAAGTCGATGTCCACCGTCTCGCTCTGCACCCCGTAATCGGCGCCGGGCTCGGTGTAGCTGGCCTGCCACATGGTGTAGGGGCCGGTGTAGCCCAGGTCGGAGCTGAAGCGGGCGATCCAGAAATTGTCCCGCCACTCATCAAAGCCCGCGTCCATCAGGCGGCCCCGGGTCCAGTTCAGGGAGGCATAGACCCCCTGCTCCCCGGTATAGCCCCATTTTTCCAGCTGGTCGAAGAAGGCGGCGGTGAGTTTGGCCATCTCGTCGGGGAACAGTCCGGTGATGGCCTTGTCCTCCAGGTCGTAGTACACCGGATAGTCCAGCTTGTAGGCTTTGGAGGTATAGTCGGTGAGGCCCTCGTGGTCGGGGGCCTTCAGCCCCAGCAGCCGGGCCACATGGTCGGCCTCGCTGCGGGCCTGCTCCTCGGTGGTGGCGTAGGAGTAGAGGTACGCCCCGAAGGGGATGCCCAGCCGGGTGCACTCATCGGCGTTGCGCTCCCAATACTCGTCGTCCTGGGCGTACTCCCCTTCCCCGTTCCACTCGCTGCCGAAACCGCAGCGCAGGATGGCAAAGTCGATGCCGGCGGCCTGGGCTTTCTCCCAATCCACCTCGCCCTGGTATTTGGACACGTCGATGCCCTTTTTCACCGCGGGCAGAATGACCTCGCCCGCGTCATTGAAGTAAAAGCCGTTTTCGTTCCTGGCCCAGGCACCGGCGGCATTGCCCACATCGGGCACGGCGGGTTCCTTGGGGCCCCGGTCCCGCCCGGCCACCACCACGATGACGATGGTCAGCAGCACCGCCAGCACACAGACGGCGCACAGCAGCACCGCGCGGCGGCGGGTCTTGTTTTTGGGGCGGCGGGGCGGCCGCGGGGGATTCTGCCCGGCGCCTGCC
>CAUEKL010000138.1 GCA_959018215.1 uncultured Gemmiger sp. | reverse complement strand
GTGGTGCGGGTGTAGGTGTCGCTGTGGCGGGTGGTGTCCGGGGTGGTGTAGCCCGGGGCCATCTTCAGGCACTTTTTGGGGCAGACGTTGACGCAGTTACCGCACTGGACGCAGTCAAACCGCTGGATGGTCCAGGTGCCGGCGGCCCGGTCCACCGTCAGGGCGCCGGGCGGGCAGCTGCGGGCACACATGCCGCAGCTGATGCAGGATTCAATGTCGATCTCGATATGCCCGCGCATCCGCTCCGGATACTGGGCCGGGGCAAAGGGATAGCTGGTGGTCACCGGTTTGCGGAAGAGGTTGCGCAGCGCCGTGCCCGCGAAGGGCATAAATTTCAATGAACTCATCTTGGTCTCACCTCTCGGTACAGCTGATGCAGGGGTCAATGGTCAGGATCAGCAGGGGCACGTCCGCCAGCTGGCAGCCCTTGAGCATGTTCAGCATGGGCGGAATGTTGCTGGTGGTGGGGGTGCGCAGGCGGAACCGGTCGATGAACTTGGTGCCGTTGGCCTTGACGTAGTAGATGGCCTCGCCCCGGGGCTGCTCGATGCGGGTGAAGTACTCTCCCTTGGGGAAGCCCTTCACCGGCACGGCGATGGGCCCGGCGGGGATCCTGGCCGCCGCCTGACGGATGAGGTCGAAGGACTGGCTGATCTCTTTGATGCGCACCTCGCACCGGGCGTAGGAGTCGCCGTCGGTAGAGGTGATGGGTTCCAGGTCCAGCTCATCGTAGGCGGCGTACCCCAGCTTGCGGGCGTCGTAGGCGATGCCGCTGGCCCGCAGCATGGGTCCCACCGCCCCCATGAGGGTGGCCTGCTCGGGGGTCAGCACCCCCAGGCCCCGCAGGCGGGAGCCGGTGGTGTAGTCCCGCAGGAAGGCGTCCGCGATGGGCTTGAGCTCCTTTTCCATCTCGTTGCAGGTGTCCACGATGTTCTTGAGCATGGTCTCGTCCATGTCCTTGAGCACCCCGCCGATGCAGTTCACCGAGAAGATGACCCGGCCGCCGGTGGTGGCGTCGAACATATCCAGGATCTTTTCCCGCAGTTTCCAGCTTTCCATGAACAGGCTCTCAAAGCCCATGGCGTCGGCCAGCAGACCCAGCCACAACAGATGGGAGTGCACCCGGCTCATCTCCATCCAGATGGTGCGCAGATACCGCGCCCGGGGAGGCACTTCCACGTTCATGATCTGTTCCAGGGTCTGGCAGTAGCCCAGCCCGTGGCCGAAGCTGCAGATACCGCAGACCCGCTCCGCAATGTAGACGTATTCCTTGAAATCCTTGGTCTCCACCAGTTTTTCCAGTCCACGGTGGACAAAGCCGATGCTGGGCACCGCGTCCACCACCACCTCATCCTCCAGGACCAGGTCCAGATGGATGGGTTCGGGCAGGACGGGGTGCTGGGGACCGAAAGGCACAATGCTTCGTTTTGCCATAGTCTTACCCCTTTTCCTTGAACGGCGTGGGCCGCGCGATGCGGTACAGCTTGTCGTGATAATCGCCCTGGATGCTCTCCACCTTCACCCCGAAGAGCTCCGCGGCCTCGTTTTCCTGCAGGAAGGCCCCGGGGTACACCTGGGTGATGCTGGGCACCGATTCCTCGGTGGCCACGGTCAGGCGCAGGGTGCGCATATCATACCCCTTGGCGAAGGAGTAGCTCAGCTCATAGCCGTCGGGCAGGCGCGCGGCGCAGATCTGCACCACCCGCCAGCCGTCCATCTTGAAGCGGATCACCTGGGGCATGAACTGGGCCATGGTGATGGGCTCGATCATGTTGGCAGCTTCCATTGTCAGCCTTCCTCCTTGTTTTCGTGATAGTTCCTGCGCTTTTCTTCCAGAATTTCCAGCGCTTTCACCACGCCGTCGATGATGGCCTGGGGCCGGGCGGCGCAGCCGGGCACATACACATCCACCGGGATGACCGTGTCGATGCCGCCCTTGATGTTGTAGCAGTCCTTGAACACCCCGCCAGTGCAGGCGCAGATGCCCACGGCCACCACCACCTTGGGGTTGGGCATCTGGTCGTACAGCTGCCTGACCACGCTTTCGCACTGGGCGTTCACCCCGCCGGTAATGAGCAGGATGTCCGCCTGGAAGGGGTCACCGGTGTTGATGATGCCGAACCGTTCAATATCGTATTTGGGTGTGGTACAGGCCAGCACCTCAATGTCGCACCCGTTGCAGCTGCTGGCGTCGTAATGCAGCAGCCAGGGGGACTTTGCCAGTTTTTTCATTTTGTATTGCCCCCTTTTCAGCGTACCAGCATGAGGATCAGGCCGTTGAGCCCGCCGGTGAGCAGGGTGACCACCCAGCAGCCGTCCAGCAGGGTGCGCCACTTGACCCGGGCGGAAACGTTGTCCCACAGGATTTCCAGCAGGAACACCACCAGGCAAGCCGCAATGGCGATGGGCCAGCTCCACCAGTGTTCGTTGAGGAAGAAGAGCGCCACGATGCCCAGCATAAGCACCATCTCGTAGTATTCCGCAATGTTCATCACGGCCAGGGTGGGGCCGGCCATCTCGGTGGTGATGCCCTTGACCATCTCCTGGTGGGCATGGTGGCTGGTGGACAGATCAAAAGGCGACTTGCGCAGCTTGATGGCGGTGATGAACATGAAGCCCAGCAAAAATCCGGGCATGACCAGCACCGCGCTGTGGGGCATGCGGATGATGTCCCCCACATGGAAGCTGCCGGTGGCCAGGTAGAAACCCACGGCCATGAGCAGGGTCAGGGGTTCGTAGGCCATCATCTGGATCATCTCCCGCCCGGCGCCCAGGGTGGCGAAGGGGGAAGAATCGCTGGAAGCCGCCATGACCAGGAACATATCGGCGGTGGACAGGATGAACAGGCACATGAGGATGTCCGCCCCGGCAAAGAGCATGGACCCCGCCACGGCCAGAAAGACCAGATAACTCAGGTTGAGCAGCATCTGCACGCTGTTGACCGCGATCATCTGTTTGGAAAACAGCTTTTTGATATCGTAAAAGGGCTGCAGCATGGGCGGGCCCTGACGGCCCTGCATCCGGGCGCTGATCCGGCGGTCCAGCCCGTCCAGCAGGCCGCCCACCAGGGGCGCCAGCAGCAGATACCCCAAAACAGAAACGACCGGCATCATACCGCACCTCCTATGATCACACAGAGCATGACGATGAGCACCCCGGCGGAGATGATGACGCCCGGCCGCATGAGGCGGCGGCGCCCGAACTCAAACCGCAGGTACCAGTTGCTCAGATACAGATGCTCCGGTTCCCCGAAGCTGTTGGTGAAGTAGGTGTTGTCCCCTTCGTTGATGCCGCCCATGTAGATGGGCACATAATGGCGGTGGGTGGACCGGGTGAGCAGGAACATCAAAGAGGGCACGAACAGCACGCTGACCAGCATGATGGCCATGGTGGTGAGCACACTCATGGACAGCACCTCATGGGCGGTGCCGTACAGTTCCTGGATGATGGGGGTGACCACCCGGGAGGACACCAGGGGGAACAGCAGGCACAGCCCCAGGGTGGCCGCCGCGTGGATGTACATGGACAGATACTGGTCCGGGTGGGTGGCATCGGTGACCTTCACCTTGGTGTGGTGCAAGGACACCAGCTTGCACAGCCATTTGGTCCAGTAGAGCATGGTGGTGGCGCTGCCGTAGGCCAAAAAGATGACCAGCAGGTAGTTTTCCGCATCCACAAAGGCTTTCAGGGCCACCCACTTGGAGATCAGCATGCCGAAGGGCGCCAGGTACATGCCCGCAATGCCGATGCCCATGATGTAGGTCAGCCGGGGCAGGCGGAGCAGCAGGCCGTGCATGTCCTCAATATCCCGGGAACCCAGGGAGTTTTCGATGGAGCCCACCGCCTGGAAGAGCATGGATTTGCTCACCGAGTGGAAGATCATCAGGAGCACCGCCGCCCAGATGGTCTCTTCGGCGCCGATGCCCGCGCAGGCCACGATCAGGCCCAGGTTGGACACGGTGGAGAAGGCCAGCACCTTTTTGCCGTCGTTCTGGGCAATGGCCATCATGCTGGCCGCAATGAAGGTGAAGCCGCCGATGAAGGCCACCGTCATGCCGGTCATGTTGCCCGCCATGGCGGGGGCCAGCCGGATGAGCAGGTAGACACCCGCCTTGACCATGGTGGCGCTGTGCAGCAGGGCGCTGGAGGGGGTGGGCGCCACCATGGCGCCCAGCAGCCAGCTGGAGAAGGGCAGCTGGGCGGACTTGGTCAGCCCGGCCATGGCCAGCAGCACCACCGGGATGGTGGCCTTGGCCGCCACCAGTTCCCCCAGCTGCACCGTGTGCAGGGTGTGGGCCGCCACCACAATGGCGATGGCAAAGCCGAACCCGCCCAGCAGGTTCATCCACAAGGCGCGGAAGCTGTTGTTGACGGCTTCCTCGGTGCGGGTGTAGCCGATGAGCAGGAAGGAGATCACCGAGGTGATCTCCCAGAAGAAGTACATCCAGACGAGGTTTTCGGACAGGACCAGGCCGATCATGGCCGCCAGGAAGAAGAACAGCATGGAGAAGAAGAACCCGCTGCGGTCCTGGTAGTCCTTGTGGTGCTGGTGGTAGACCTGCATGTAGCCCACGGCGTAGATGCAGATGAGCCCGCCCACCAAAGCCACAATGAGGATCATCAGCATGGACAGGCAGTCCAGCTGGATGTGGGTGGGGGATTCCACCGGGCAGGTCAGTTCCGACCAGGCCATGAGCCCGGTCTGCCCCACCGAGAGCAGCACCACCGGGTACTTTTTGTACTTGATGCTCAGCACCACGATGAGGATCATGAGGGCGAACTCACCGGCCAGCATCAGGTGGTCGATGAGGGGCACCGACCCGCACAGGCTGACGATACCGCCGCCGCCCTGCAGCCAGGCCCCCAGCAAAAAGGCGGCCAGCACCATGAGGACCGCGGCACCCCCATACACCACGCGGCCCCGCACACGGGTGTCACGCAGGAAGGGAATCACCAGCGCCATCAGGGCAGGCCACCCGATCAAAATTGGAATGATTGCCATATTTTCAACCTCCTCGGGGAACATTCCCGGACAATCATACAGATTTTTTGACAAATTAGTATCATTATAGTCCTCTTGTTTCCGATTTACAAGTCCATCTCTTTTGTGGATTTTTGTGTCGGATGGTGCTACAATGATACCGTGCGGCGGTGTAACACCGCCCTTTTTGACCGATTTTTCCCTTTCGGGAACGGGGGTTTTGCCATGCACGAACTATCCATCACCCAGAGCATCCTGGACATCTCCCTGCAGGCCGCCGCCCAGCAGAACGCTTCTCATATTCGGGAAATTCGCCTGCGGATGGGGCCTTTTTCCGGGGTGGTGCCGGAGTGTGTGCAGATGTACCTGGACGTGCTGGCCAAAGGCACCCCCGCCGAGGGAGCCAAGATCAAGGTGACCACGGTGCCGTTGAAGGTACTGTGCCGGGACTGCGGCCGGGAAGGTGAGATCGACCGCGCCCACATTGCCTGCCCCTACTGCGGCAGCCTGCGGCTGAAGCGGCTTTCGGGCAAGGAATTCATGGTGGAAAGTCTGGAGGTAGACTGAATATGGAGATCAAAGTGCTGCATCAGGTCATGGAATGGAACGAGGACGTGAGCGCCGAGGTGCGCCGCACCCTGAAAGATCACAAGGTTTGTCTCATCAACGTCATGGGCAGCCCGGGAGCAGGCAAGACCAGCCTGATCACCGCCCTCATCGCCAAACTGCGGGAAGAGTTTGCCATCGGGGTCATTGAGGGGGACATCACCGGGCAGATCGACGCCGAGAAGATCGCGGCGCTGAAGATCCCGGCGGTACAGCTGAACACCGACGGCGCCTGCCACATCGAGGCCATGAGCATCCAGCACATCCTGCCCGACTTTGACCTGGACAGCCTGGACGTGCTGTTTGTGGAGAACATCGGCAACCTGGTCTGCCCGGCGGAGTTCGATATCGGGGAGAACCTGCGCATCACCGTGCTGAGCATTCCCGAAGGGGACGACAAGGTGGCCAAGTATCCCCTGATGTTCACCGACACCTCCTGCCTGGTGCTGAACAAGTGCGATATGCTCCCCTACTTTGATTTTGATGTGGACCGGGCCACCGCCGACTACAAGGGCGTGAATCCGGAAGGTCCGCTGTTCCGGGTGTCCAGCCGCACCGGGGACGGGGTGGAGGAACTTGCCGCTCATCTGGCCGGCAAGATCCGGGACGCCCTGGCTGCCGACGCATGAAGCGGCGACGGTTTCTCATTGAGGGCATCGTCCAGGGGGTGGGGTTCCGCCCCTTTGTCCATCGGCAGGCCGCCCGCCTGCACCTGAACGGCTGGGCCCGCAACACCGCCGCCGGGCTGGAGCTGGAGCTGGAAGGCCCCGACCGGGCCCTGGACGACTTTCTGCATATTCTGCGCACCGCCCCGCCGCCCCTGGCGGTGATCGAGGAGATCCGCCGGATCATCCCCAACGAGCACCCCATTCTGG
>CAUEKL010000137.1 GCA_959018215.1 uncultured Gemmiger sp. | reverse complement strand
GGGCCTGCAAGAACTACGACGGCGACGTGATGAGCGATATGGTCTCCACCGCCTTCGGCTCCCTGGCCATGATGACCTCGGTGCTGGTTTCCCCGGACGGCAACTATGAGTACGAGGCCGCCCACGGCACCGTCACCCGCCACTATTACAAGTACCTGAAGGGCGAAGAGACCTCCACCAACCCGGTGGCCACCCTCTTTGCCTGGTCCGGCGCCCTGCGCAAGCGCGGCGAGCTGGATGGCATCGACGCCCTGGGCAAGTTTGCCGATGTGCTGGAAAAGGCCACCATCGACACCATCGAGTCCGGCGTCATGACCGGCGACCTGTGCGCCATGTGGGAAGGGGAGACCCCGGCCCGCAAGGTCACCTCCCTGGAATTCCTCAAGGAGATCCGCGCCCGGATGGAGCAGGCCCTGGCCTGATTCCCCCACGAAAAATACAGACAGCCGCATCCCCGAAACAAAGGGGGTGCGGCTGTTTTTGTATGGTTTTTGGGGCCGGGGCTTACAGCCGCACCGGCACCGGTTTTGTGATGGTCAGGCTGTCCGGGGTGACGGCACATTCCATGGCCAGCACCTCCACTCCGGCTGCAGCGGCCCGGCGCAGGGCTTCCCCGAAGGCCGGATGGGTGACATCGTTGGGGGCAAAATCCACCATGCCGCCCATCTGCAGCACAAAGCAGACGGTGGCCTCGTACCCTTCGGCGCGGCAGAGGGCCAGCTCCTCCAGATGCTTGACCCCCCGCAGGGTGGGGGCGTCGGGAAAGCGGGCGTGGCCGCCTTCTTCCAGGGTGACCCCCTTTACCTCCGCAAAGCCCTTGCGGTCCCCGGCTTCCCAGTAAAAATCAAAGCGGGAATGGCCCCACACCGTTTCGGGCCGCAGCAAAGTCAGCCCGGGGCGGAACAGCCCGGCTCCGGCCCATTCCCCGAACACCCGGTTGGTGGCCTGGGAATCCATATTTACCAGCAAGGGGCCTTTGCGCACGGCAATCAGGTCGTACCGGGTCTTGCGGTGGGGGTTGCTCCCCTCGGCCAGGTAGACGACGGCCCCCGGTACCAGCAGTTCCCGGCATCGGCCGGTGTTCTTCACATGGACCACTTCCTCGGCCCCGTCCACCAGCACATGGGCGATGAACCGGTTGGGCCGGGACAAAAATTGACCTTCTTTGACGGTTTGGTATTGCATTGTTTCTCTCCTGCCTGTATCCTGATAGGGTGAGTATAGCATCAGAGGGCGGTGTGTGCAAGCCGCCCGCAAGGAGGTCTTTCCATGCACATTCCCACCCGGGACACTGCCCAGCAGTCCATCCAGCCCTTTGCCCAGGCCCTGGCCGAAGCCCGCCGGCCCCACGCGGACTACGATGTGAATCGCTGGCTCTATGTTCCCAGTATGTACTGCGATTACCGGTATATCCTGGGCACCGCCGGCAAAAAGCCGCTGATCTGCGTGGGCATCAACCCGTCCACCGCCGCCCCCAACGACCTGGACAACACCCTCAAGTCGGTGGAGCGCATCGCCCTGGGCAACGGGTACGACAGCTTCATCATGTTCAACGTCTACGCCCAGCGGGCCACCCGACCCGACGATATGGAACGGGAATGCAATCCCCTTCTTCACCGGGAGAATATGGCAGCTTTCCGCTGGGCCCTGGAGCAGACCCGGCACGGCGCCCCCGCCGTGTGGGCCGCCTGGGGCACCATCATCGAAAAGCGCCCCTACCTGGCGGATTGTCTGCGGGATATGATCGCCATCGGGGAGGAACTGGGGGCCTGCTGGTACTCCGCCGGGGCCTGCTCCAAGAAGGGACACCCCCACCACCCGCTGTATCTGCGCAAGGACTGCACCCTGGATGCCTTCGATGTGGCAGGGTACGCGGCCCGGTGCCTGTAAGCCCTGATAAGGATTCTATATTATAATAAGGTAAGAAGGTGCCGATCCCGTAAACCGGGATCAAACCAAGAAAGCCGCTGCGGAAGATTCCGCAGCGGCTTTCTTTTGGGATATGGGGAACCGGAAAGACCGCACAGGCTTGCGGTGTGAGGCCCCTCCGGCAGGAGGAAAATCAATCTTTGGTGATCTTGACCACGGCCTTGACGATGTTGCTCTTGTCAGAGATGCTGCGGTCCATAGCCGTCTGCATGTCGTCAAAGGGGAAGATGTTGGTCACGATGCCCTTCAGGTTGACCTTGCCGGAAGCCACGGCGTCGATGGCCATGGGGTAGATGTGGCGATACCGGAACACGGTCTTGAAGGTCAGTTCCTTGTCCAGCGCAGCGCTGATAGGCAGGGTCAGTTCGCCGGTCTTGGAGTAGCCCACCAGCACGATGGTGGCGCCCTTCTTGGTGGCGGCGATGGCCTGACGGGTGGTGATCTCGGTGCCGGCGGTCTCAATGACCAGGTCGCAGCCCATGCCGTCGGTCAGTTCCATGATCTTCTTCACGGCGTCCTCGTCCTTGCTGTTGATGACGCCGTCGGCGCCCAGCTCCATGGCCTTGTCCAGGCGCTTCTGCATGATGTCCACCACAAACACGCGGGAGACACCCTCTGCCTTCAGGGCCATCATGGACACCAGGCCGATGCAGCCTGCACCCATGACAACGGCGGTCTGGCCGATGTGGGCGCCGCCCTGGTTGGCAGCGTGGAAGCCCACAGCCAGAGGCTCGATCAGAGCACCCTCCAGGGTGGAGACATTGTCCGGCAGCTTGAAGCACAGGCCGGCTTCATGGGCGACGTACTCCTGGAAGACACCGTCCACCGGCGGGGTGGCAAAGAACACCACGTCGGGGCACAGGTTGTACTTGCCCTCACGGCAGAACTCGCAGTGGCCGCAGGTCTTGCCGGGCTCCAGGGCAACGCGGTCGCCCACCGCCAGGTTCTTGACGTTCTTGCCCACTTCCACCACAACGCCGCCGGGTTCATGGCCCAGCACAAAGGGCGGTTTGACCACAAAGTCGCCGATGGCGCCGCTCTCGTAGTAGTGCATGTCGCTGCCGCAGATGCCCACGTATTCCAGCTTGACCAGAACCTCGTCATCCTTCGGGGTGGGAATCGGACGCTCTTCATAAGCCATCTTGCCGATGTCGGTCATGACGGCAACCTTCATCATACCTTCCATATGCGTAGCCTCCAAATAGTTTGTTAAAGTGTTTAATAATGTGATTGTATTAAACCACCGACCGGAGGAAAAGTCAATGGCTCCGGGGCAACTTTGGATGAATGCCCAAATCACGGCGGCGGCTTTTGTGCAATGATAAAGGGGGAGCAGCCCTTGCGGGCCGCTCCCCCTGACGGGACGTGTTCGGTTGTGGTTCAAATCCGGGCCAGAAAATCCATCACCGGCAGCAGGGCTGCCCCGATGGCCGAAGCGCCTACCTTGTGGCGGCAGAAACGGAAATAGGCGGCATCCGGTTCAAAGGTGTTGCGGGCGGCCAGCATCTCCCGGAAATGTCCGCCGAATTCTTCCAGGTAACTGCCCACGTAGCCCCCGGCCACCACATTGCAGTCAAAGGACATGTGCAGGTTGTTCACTGCCACCGCCAGATGGTCCAGATACTCATTCCAGGCATGGGTACAGCGGGGATTGCCTTCCCGCACCCCTTCAAAGAAAAGGGCCAGGCTGCCGCCGGTCAGATCGGACAGAACACCGGCGTTGCAGTAGGCGTCCAGACATCCGCGCTTTCCGCAGTAGCAGCGGCGGCCATCCGGAACCAGGGTGTTGTGGCCGAACTCCCCGGCACGCTGGTGGGAACCGGTGTACAGCTGCCCGTCGATGAGGATGGCACCGCCCACGCTGTTGCTCAAGGAAAGATACACAAGGCTTTCCTGCCCGTCGTGGTCGTAGACTTCCGCCAGTCCGGCGGCGTTGGCGTCGTTGATGAAAAAGCAGGGAAAGGAAATGTACCGGCTGAAGTTTTCGGTGGCCACGTTGTAGATATGCAGCACGTGGGAGGAGGTGAGCATGGCACCGGTGCTGTCCAGAATACCGGGCAGGGAGATGCCCACCCCCAGAATTTTTTCAGCCGGGATGGTTTCCTTCTCCAGCATCCGGTTGACCGCATCTCCCAGCGCGTGCAGATACTCTGTGGTCATGGAGAAAGGCAGCCGGGTGCGTTCATGCCGGACCAGATGTCCGGCCAGGTCGATAACCACCAGGCCCAGGTGGGTGCGGGTGATTTCCATGCCCACGGCCAGATGGGCGTCGTACACCGGGGCAAATGCCTTGGCCTTGCGCCCGCCGGTGGAATCAAAGACCCCTGCCTCGGTCACCAGCCCCAGAGCCATGAGCTCCCGCACGTTCTGCAGCACGGTAGGGCCGCTGTGCCCCAGCCGGGCTGCCAGCGCCGGCTGAGAGATGCGCCCGCAGGCCAGGATGGCCCGCAGGGTATCAATGCGGTTGTTCTTTTTGACATCCCGGTTGTTGCTGCTTTTGGCGTTCATAGCCGCTCATCTCCCGAACAAAATGAATTTATTAAAGAGTTTATTTAATTATACCGAAGCAGCTGTTCCTTCGCAAGGGCAAGAAGGAGGAAGTAAACAAAAAAGAACGCGGGGAGACAAAGTCTCTCCGCGTTTTCGGCAGGGATCAGGTGACGGGCTGGCAGGCGAACCAGTCAAAGACGGCGGTGTTGCGGGAAAGCTGCCCGTTGGAGGAAGCGTACATCCCGGCGGTGCAGCCGGTAAAGCCTCCGGCGGACTCGGTGCTCAGAAAGCGCAGGTCCACCGCTTCCCCAATTTCCTGCCAGCTGCCGGTGGCGCGCCAGTACAGCCGGGCTTCCAGGTCCCGGACTACCGCCCGCAATTCCAGCCGTCCGGCGGGAACGGGCATGGCGGCGGCTACCCGGTCGGTGCCGTTTTCGCACAGGACCAGCCGCAGGGACAAGGTCCCCTCCAGCAGACATTCTTCCAGCCGGATGTGGTTGGTGTTGTTCTGCATCAGGGCCAGCCCGGCGCACTCGTTGGCAGCGGCAGGGGCAAAGTGCATGGCCAGCATGGTCTGGAACCGGTGATACTGCCAGCGCAGGGCCAGGTAAGCCGGGGCGGACAGTTCCTTCAGGGTGGCGGGCAGCAGCTTTACGGTCAGCTGTCCGGTGGCGGCGTCGGGGCGGAAGGTATCCGCCGCCGGGGCCCGCAGGGTCAGGAACTCCTTGGGCAGGCCGGGCCCGGCAAAGGTCTGCACGGTGGGAGCGGGCAGGGTCTCCCGGGGGGTAAAGGGCAGGGTGACTTCTTCCTCCAGCCGTCCCACGCCGGGATTGACCACCGGCCAGCCGTTCTCCCAGACCACCTTGGCCAGAAAAGTCTCCCGCCCCAGCAGGGTGTGCCCCTGGCGGGGACGGCAGGCCAGCAGCACCATGTACCAGTTGCCGTCCGCATCCTCCACCAGGTCCCCGTGCCCGGCACAGGTCACCGGGTAATTCCTGCCCAGATGCCGGTGGGTCAGGATGGGGTTGTCCGGGTTGCCCACATAAGGCCCGTATACCTGCTCCGACCGGGCGATGCTCACGCAGTGGTCGGGGCCGGTGCCGCCCTCGGCGTTCATCAGGTAGTAGTACCCGTCATGTTTGTACAGATGGGGCCCCTCCGGCCAGATGACGTTTTTCAGGGCGCCTTTCCATACGGCGTGGCTTTCCCCGGTCAGCTTCATGGTATGCAGGTCCAGCTCCTGGACCCAGATCTCCCAGTCGCCGTTGTAGCGCACCCCGGCGGGGTTGGGCCGGGTGCCCACATAGTAGCAGCGGCCGTCCTCGTCAAAGAAGAGGCTGGGGTCTATGCCGGGAGCGTCCTCCCCCAGCCAGTAGGGGTCGGACCAGGGCCCGGCGGGGTCCTTGGCGGTGAGGATGAAGCTGCCCGGACCGGAGGAGTAGGTGGTGACCAGATAGAAGGTCCCCTCGTGATACCGGATGGTGGGGGCGTAGATGCCCTGGGAATGGCGGCAGCCTTCCAGGCAAATCTGGTCCGGCCGGTCCAGGGCGTTGCCGATCTGCTCCCAGTGGATCAGGTCGGTGCTGTGGAACACCGGCAGGCCGGGAAAGTAGGCAAAGGTGGAGTTGACCAGGTAAAAATCCTTGCCCACGGCACAGATAGAGGGGTCGGGGTAGAACCCGGTCAGGATGGGATTGTGCGCAGTGATCATGATTGAGCCTCCTGCCCGGCAGTGCCGGGCGTACAATAACGGGAACGGATGCTGTCGGGACGGTCCCAGCAGTCCCCGGCCAACCCTTCCAGAATGCTGGCGCAGGCCCAGGGCATCAGGGCAAACCAGGTGCTGGCCGGGCTGCCGTCGGGGTAGCGCTGGACCAGCAGCCCCTGCCCGAAGCAGAACCGCTCGGACATCCAGCCCTTGTGGCCGTAATCGTATTCCCGGTCAAAGGTGTTGTGGTTCTGGCGGCTCCAGTCGTAGGTGTCCTGCAGGCGGGCGGCCAGATAGGCGTCGGGGTCGGGGCGGTGTTCCCGCAGATACAGCATCTCGTCCAGAACGGTGCTGG
>CAUEKL010000136.1 GCA_959018215.1 uncultured Gemmiger sp. | reverse complement strand
CCACCGCCGGCAGCCACAGCCGCGTGATGTGCATTGAGATCATGGGCAACAAGGCCGGCTGGCTGACCCTGTACTCCGGTATTGCGGGCGGCGCCGACATCATCCTGATTCCCGAGCATCCCTATGACATCAAAAAGGTGGCCAATGCCGTGGAGCGCCGCGCCAAGGCGGGCAAGAACTTCTCCATCCTGGCCGTGGCCGAAGGCGCTGTCTCGGTGGACGAAGCCAAGATGAAGCGCAAGGAGTGGACCGCCAAGCGCGCCGCCGAAGGCTACACCACCGCCACCAACCGCATCGCCCGCCAGATCGAGCAGATGACCGGTGCCGAGACCCGGATCTGCGTGCCCGGCCATATGCAGCGCGGCGGTTCTCCCTCCGCGTATGACCGCGTGCTGGCCACCCAGTTCGGCGCCTACGCTGCCGGGCTGGTGGCGGACGAGCACTACGGCGTGACCGTGGCCATGGTCAACCGCAATGTCACTGCCAACCCGCTCATCGAGATCGCGGGCAAGACCCGCGGCGTGCCTGATGACTGCGCCATGCTCAACGTGGCCCGCTCCATGGGCATCAGCCTGGGCTGATTTCCCTTGCCTTTATTAAGAATAAACCGCAGCTTCGGCGGCGGATAGTCTGCACATACAGGTGCGGCTGTCCGCCGCCTTTTGCTTTGCCGGATTTTTGCCGCCATAACCGCAAAAAAAGCGTCCGCCCCTCTTGACGAAACGCAAAAAAGGTGATATGGTTAATTACACAAGTAATGAACCAAATAACCGGAGTGCGCAGCCGGTTCTGGTTCCTGCCTGTTCTACACAAGAAAGGGGGCGCGGTTTTGAAGGGAACGCTCAATGATCAGAGCCTGATCTACCGGCAGATCGCCCAGCTGCTGGAGGACGGCATCCTGCGGGGGGAATACCCCGCCGACACCCAGGTGCCCAGCACCAACGAACTGGCCCGGGCCTTCAACATCAATCCTGCCACCGCAGCCAAAGGCATCAACCGCCTGGTGGAGGAAGGGCTTTTGTACAAGCGGCGGGGCATCGGGATGTTTGTAGCCCCCGGCGCGGCCGAAGCTCTGCGGCAAAAGCGGCGGGAAAATTTCGCCAAAACGCAGGTCAAAGCCTTTGTGCGGGAAGCCAAACGCCTGGGCCTGACCCAACAAGAACTTTACAGCCTGGTGCAAGCCCAGGCACAGGAGGAACAACTGCCATGACCACTTTGACAAAAGCACCCGCCCCGCAGCCTTTGCAGGCGGACAAACTTTGCAAGACCTATGGCAAACAGCCCGTTTTGCAGGACCTGGACCTGACCTTTGAGCCGGGGTGTATTTACGGGCTCATCGGCCGCAACGGCGCCGGAAAAACCACCTTGCTGGGCATCCTGTCCGGTCAGAATTATGCCACCGGCGGCCGGGCCTTGTACGGCGGTCAGCCTGTGTGGGAAAACAGCGCCGTGCTGGGCAACCTGCATTTTGCCCGGGAACTGTCTGCTTCCAGCGAACTGGCAGGTCTTTCGGTCAAAAACTTTCTGCGTGCCGGGCGGCTGTTCTGCCCCTACTGGGACCAGAACTACGCCGACGAGCTGATCAAAAAGTTCGAACTGCCCAACAAGATGATCAACCGTCTGTCCCGCGGGCAGATGAGCATGGTGTCCATCACGGCGGCGCTGGCTTCCAAGGCGCCGGTCACCCTGCTGGACGAACCCACCGCCGGCCTGGACGTGGTGGTTCGGGAACGGTTTTACCACATCCTGCTGGACGAATACCAGCGCACCGGCCGCACCTTCGTTATCTCCACCCATATCATTGAGGAAGCTGCCTCGGTGTTTGAAAAGGTGGTCATCCTGGATGAGGGCAGGGTGGTGGCCGACCAGAACACCGAGGACCTGGTGGCACAGTTCCGCTACATCAGCGGCCCCGCCGCAGAACTGGACGCGGCCCTGGCCGAACAGGGCATCACGCCTCTGCAGACCCAGGTGCTGGGCGGCCACAAGATGGTGGCCGTGCGGGGGGACGAGACTCTCTTTGAGGAGCTGGCGGTCCGGGACGGTCTGACGGTGGAAGGCATGAACCTGCAGAACGTGTTCGTGGCCCTGTGCGGCCACGGCGACGAGGAGGGGTGACCATGCGCAATCTGGTGCGGTATTTCGGCCTGACCTTTCTGCAATTTATCGGGGTGGTGATAGCCTTTGTGGCCCTGGTGGTGCTGGGCGTTCGCTACACTCCGCTGACTCTGTTTGAAAGCTACGTCTACATGCTGCCCACCATGGGGCTGTGGCTCGCTCCGCTGACCCTGGCCGGCTGCCATTCCACCATGGCACTGCCCACCTATTTCGGGGTACGTCGGTGGAATACCTTTCTCTGCGTTCAGATCCTGGCGGTGGTCATGGAACTGTGCACGCTGGTTTTGGCGGTTCTGGGCACCACCCTGATCGCTTCCTGGAATCCGGAGTACGACATGGTGCTGAGCGTGGGGGGAATCCCGGTGCTTCTGGCTGCATCCCTCACTGTCACCGAGCTGGCCCTGCTGGCACAGTATCTGCCCCGGGGGGCCAAACAGCGGACCGCTTCCATTCTGATGGTCCTCATCATGATTGTCCTGTCTTCTTCCATTACCATCGGGGTCATCAAGGCGCTGGACATTCCGCTGCCACTCTTTCCTATCCATGTGCAGCGTCCCGGCTGGGCGGTGCTTACCCTGGTCTGTGCGGCGGCTGCCGTGATTCTGGGTGTCCTGACCTGGCGCTTCTACCGAAAGGCGGTGATCCGGCTGTGAAATACAAAGGACAAAGCTTCGGCCGCACCTTGGGCGGCGTTCTCCAACTGGACACCAAGGTAATGGCAATCCTGGCGGGCATCCAGCTGGCCGTCTGGGCCCTTGCGGTGGGCATTCTGGCTGTGATTGACATGGTCAGTCCCAGCGATCAGCCGGCGCTCTTTCTGGGCCTGCCGGGCATCTTTACCGTGTGTGCCGGCGCCATCCTTCTATTTATAGAAGGCATGCAGCAGTTCAACATGGATTTTCTGGTGCAGATCAATTTCGGCATTGCCCGCCGCCGTGCCCTGCAGGTGGGCTGGGTGGCGGTGCTGGGATACGGCATGGTGACCACCGTGCTCTCTGTTGCCCTGGAAGCCTTCTGGTACTTTGTACTGACCGGCGGCCAGGGGGAAAGCTTTCTCCAAATGCTCCCCGCCTGGGGCTGGCTCTGCCTGGTGCTGATGCCCGCGGCTCTGTCGGCCCTGGCGGTGGGGGTGCTGCGGCGCTTCGGCAAAAAGGGCGGTCTGGTTCTCTGGCTGTCCTTTATGGTGCTGTGTCAGGTGCCCCAGCTGTTGGAAATCACATCCAAAGATGCCCTGGAACTTCTGGTGGAAATAATGCCGGTGTTCCTGCCTCTGGTGGGCCTGGCGGCAGCCATAGCCGGAACGGTGCTGCTGTACCGGGACAACGCCGCGGTCACAAACCGTTGACAAAGTTCGACCATCCACGCTACAATGCAAACAGGAAGGAGCGCCGCCCCGGCCGGGGCGGCGCTTGTTTTTTGGATGGCAGGAGGTGTGTACCCATGTCGGATGGATACTGGAAAGGGCTGCTGCACAGCGCAGTCTATGCCCCGCAGCGCTGGGCCGGGCAGCCGGAGGTGCTGCGCCGTGATCTGGAACTGATGCGCAAAGCCGGGCTGAACACGGTCACCCTGGCCGCCGGGGCCTGGCCCTGGCTGGAACCCCGGGAAGGGGAGTATGCCTTCGACTGGCTGGACAATGCCCTGACCACCCTGGAAGAAAACAAAATCAAGGTGATCCTGTCTGCCCAGGGGCAGGTATGCCCCGCCTGGCTGGCCCGGCATTACCCCGGCGCCGTCCGCACCGATGAGAACGGCACCCGTCCGGCTCCCCGGGAGACCGGCGGCCTTTGCCCCAGCCACACCGCCCGCCGCAAGAAGGTGCGGGAGATGGACGAGCAGCTGGCCCGCCGGTACGGCACCCATCCTGCGGTGCTGGCCTGGCTGGTCACCGGCATGGACCAGCCCTGCTACTGTCCCTCCTGCCAGAAAGCCTACCGCGCCTGGCTGCGCAAAAAGTACGAGACCCTGGGGGCTCTCAACGAAGCCGGCGGCACCGCCTACTCCGACTGGGAGGAGGTGAACCCCGCCCGGCCGGACGGCCGCAACCTCTGCGCCGCCATGGACTGGGACGACTTCTGTTCCTACCAGCGGGCGGAATTGCTGCACATGGAGGCGGAGGCCATCCGCAAAGGCTGCCCGGACGCCCGCATCCTCACCGATCTGCTGCTTCAGCAGGGCGGGGAAGAAGCCGATTTGACCCTGGCCGTGGTGCGGCCGGACTGGCGCACCGGCAGCGACCTGTCCAGCGAATGGAATCGGGCGGTGCGCACCGCCTTTGCGTATGACCGGACCCGGTGTGCCGGGCGTCCTTTTGTAGTGCGGCAGCTGCCCGGCACCCGATGCCTGCGCCCGGGGCAGCTCATGCTCTCCCAGCTGCAGGCGGTGGCCTGCGGGGCGGACGGGGTGGAGCACGCCGCCTGGCGCCAGCTGCCCGCCAGCCTGGAAAACGGTGCGGTGGTCAGCCGCAACGGCAGCGCCGAGACCCGCCTGTTCCGGGAAACGGCGGAGGCCGGTCAGGTGCTGCTGAAACTGCCCTTTGTGGGCGGCATGGGCACCCAGGCGTCGGTGGCCTTTTTGTATGACGGGCGCACTCCGGCAGGGCTGGCGGCCCTGGCGGCGGCCCACCACTGCGGCGACCCCCAGAGCGTGATCCTGGACCATTACGCCGCCCTCTTGGAAAACTATGTGGACGTGGATGTGCTGGACCCGGCGGCGGACTGGTCCGGCTATAAGGTGGTGACGGCGCCGCTGCTGGCGGTGTTCCGCCCCGATATGCCCAAGAGGATGGAGGAGTACATCCAGCGGGGAGGCCACTTCCTGCTCACCTTCGGCTCCGGCCTTACCGACGAGAACGGCGCCGCCGTACCCGGCTGGCCGCCCCTCGGTCTGAACAATGTGTTCGGGGTGGGGTCGGAGGACTGCGACCCGCTGCCAGCAGGACAGGCCAACAGCTTCACCTACGACGACCAGACCTACCCGGCGGTGTTCTGCTGCGATATTTTGCGCCGCACCGGCGCCCGGATGCTGGCGGCTTACGAAAAGGACTTCTACCGCGGCCAGCCCGCCGTGACCAAGCGGCCCCTGGGCTTCGGCTGCGCCTGGTATCTGGGCTGCCACAGCGACGCCAAATTTCTGCGCAAGCTCTACGCCGACATCCTGAAAGAGGCGGGGGTGCCCCGTCTGGCAGACATCCCCTACACCCAGGACCTGATGATTCGCCGCCGCACCGACGGCAAGCGCACCTGCACCTTCTTCATGAACTTCTCCTCCCGGGTACAGGTCACAGCGGGGCACCGCCTGGACGCCTACGGCTGCGCCATGGACACCGCCTGGGCCCAGGAGTAAAACACGCCCAAACGCCGCAAAACCCCCTTGACAACCGCCCGCCCTTGCACTAAACTGAATGATATCAAATGCAGTGCGGGGGAGTTCCGTGCGGGCAGTTCCTTTTTACAGAAAGCCGGGGAGGGTGGAAACCCGGCAAAGGAGCCCGGCGGTTGTCGCCCCCAAGCAGAAGGTGCGAACCGCTTTTTTTGCCCAGTAGTGCCTTCCGTTTCGCCCCCGTTACCGGGCGTTCAAGGGGCCTTTGCAAAAAGGCAATTTGGGTGGTACCGCGGTTATTGTATTGACATGGCCGTCCCATGAGATTCTCTCACGGGACGGTCATTTTTTTCGTCCCGCACACAAGGTAAGGAGGACACACCAATGGCAGAAACCGAGAAAACTCTGGCCAAACAGTATGACCCCAAAGGCACCGAGGACCGGGTCTATCAGAACTGGTGCGACAAGGGGTATTTCCACACGCAGATCGACCGCAGCAAGCGGCCCTTTACCATCGTGATGCCGCCGCCCAACGTCACCGGGCAGCTGCATATGGGCCACGCCATGGACGAAACCTGGCAGGATATCCTCATCCGCTACAAGCGCATGCAGGGGTATGCCGCCCTGTGGGTGCCCGGCACCGACCACGCATCCATCGCCACCGAGGCCAAGGTTGTGGCCCAGATGAAGGAAGAGGGCCTGACCAAGGAGATGCTGGGCCGGGACGGCTTCCTGGAACGGGCCTGGGCCTGGAAGAACAAGTACGGCAACCGCATCGTCAGCCAGCTGAAGAAGCTGGGCTGCTCCTGTGACTGGCAGCGGGAACGCTTCACCATGGACGAGGGCTGCTCCAAGGCGGTGCTGGATGTTTTCGTCAACCTGTATAACCAGGGCCTGATCTACCGCGGCAGCCGGATGGTCAACTGGTGCCCCCACTGCAACACCTCCATCTCCGACGCCGAGGTGGAATACGAGGAGAAGGAAGGCAGCTTCTGGCACCTGCTGTACAAGGTCAAGGAGACCGGCGAGATGCTGGAGCTGGCTACCACCCGTCCCGAGACCATG
>CAUEKL010000135.1 GCA_959018215.1 uncultured Gemmiger sp. | reverse complement strand
CGGATGGCCCGGGGCCTGCTGGCCGTGCTGGGCCCGGTGGTCTGGGGCTTCGGGGGGGGGATTCTCGCCTCTGTGCCCGGGATGGCCACGCCCCTGGTATTGCTGGGCAGCACGGTGCTGCCCGCCTGGATCTGCATCACCGACGGCGGCCCCCTCTACCTCATCGGCGGGGTGATTTTGTACCTCTTCCGGGACAAGCGCCCCCTGCAGCTGGCCGCCTGGGCAGTGTGGACCATCGGGATGGAGTTTTTCGCCGTCTGGCTGGCGGTGCGGGGACAGGACGGGTTCGCCTTTTCCCAGATGTTCACCACCTACTATGAATGGTACGGCGTGGCGGCAGTCCTCCCCATGGCGCTGTACAACGGCCGCCGGGGTGCCGGGCACAAGGCGCTGTTCTACTGGTTCTATCCCGCCCATGTGTACCTGCTGTATGCGGCGTCCTGGGCGGTGTGCGTATGGACGGGGGCGGCGTGATGGCACATATCCTGGCTGTGGACGACGACAAGGCCATCGGCGCTTTGCTGCAGACGGCTCTCGAACGGGACGGGCACCAGGTGCGCCTGTGTACCGCCGGGGCTCAGGTGACCCCCGAACTCTGCCGGTGGGCGGACTGTCTTTTGCTGGATGTGATGATGCCCGGGGAGGACGGGGTGGCGCTCTGCCGCCGCATCCGGGACCTGACCGGGGCGCCCATCCTGTTCCTGACCGCCAAGGACGGGGAGGAGGACGTGCTCAAGGGACTGGCCGCCGGCGGGGACGATTACCTGCGCAAGCCCTTCCGGGTGGCGGAACTGCGGGCCCGGGTGAACGCCCATCTGCGCCGCCAGCAGCGGGACCCCCACCCCGCCGGCCGGCTGCTGCGGGGGCCCTTTGCGTTGGACATGGGGGCAAAATTGCTGTATGCGGATGGGACGCCCCTGCGTCTGACCCGGGCAGAGTACGCCCTGTGCGAGCAGCTGGCTCTGCATCCGGGACGGACCTTCTCCAAGGAACAACTGTATGAGGCGGTGTTCGGATACGACGGCACCGCCGACGAGCGGGCGGTCACCGAGCACATCAAGAACATCCGGGCCAAGATCCGGGCGGCCCTGCCTGACGCCGATCCCATCGAGACGGTGTGGGGCATCGGCTACCGGTGGAAAGAGGAGTTATGAAACACACAAAAGCCGCGCTCAGCCTGCGGGGGCTGCTGCTGCGCTATCTGCTGTCCACTATGGCCCTGTGCGCGGGGCTGTTTCTGGTCTGGTGGCTGTTTTTCGGCATCTTACTGAACACGGGATTCCTCCTGCCCGCCTCCTCCGCCGCCGAGGTCAGCCGCCGGGCCGCGGATGAGATTCTGCCCGCCATGACCGCCGATACCTTTGATGCCTCCCGGCTGGACCCCTTATGCCGGTATGTCCTCTTCCCTGCCCCCGGTTCCCCGGCTGTGCTGGCCACCAACATGAATGACTGGCAGCTGGACAAGGCGCTGAACGCCTGGATGGGCGGGTCCGGCAATCTTGGCTACACCCAATATCATCTGTCGGCGACTCTGGCGGACGGGTCGGTGTGCCTGCTGCAATACGATTATACCGTCCCCTATGCCGATGCCGGACTGCGGCAGAAACTGCCGGACTTCCAGACCTGCTACCTGCTGTTGCTGGTGGTGTTGACCGTACTGCTGATCTGGGGGACCACCCGCCGCACCGCCCGGCGCCTGGCGGCCGGCACCGCCCGGTTGCAGGAGGTCTGCGCCCGGCTGACGGCGGGAGACCTTTCGGAACACGATTCCGGGCGTACCCGCATCCGGGAGCTGGACCAGGCCCTCACCACCATGCAGGGGCTGCGGGAACATCTGGCCCGGAGCCTGCAGGACCAGTGGGAAGCCGAACAGCAGCGGGCGGAGCAGATCGCCGCTTTGAGCCACGACCTGAAAACGCCCCTGACCGTCATTGCAGGCCACGCCGACCTGCTGGCGGAGGAGGGCCTGCCGCCCCGGGCGGCGGACAGTGTGGCAGCGGTACAGCAGGGTTGCGAGACTGCCGCCCGCTATCTGGCCGACCTGCGGGCGGTGGCAGCCCCGGGTGCTGCGGCCAACGAACCCCGGCAGAAGATGGACGCGGCGGACTTCCTGGCCCGGCGGGAAAAGACCGGCCGGGCCCTGTGCGGGGCGGCGGGGCTGCAGTTCCGGCTGGTGAACGGCCTGCCCGCCGGGGCCGTTCTGGACATCCAGCCCCACCGGCTGGCCCGGGCGCTGGATAACCTGTTGGACAACGCCGCCCGCCTGACCCCCGCCGGGGGCACCGTGACCCTGACGGCCGGGCAGGAGCCGGGATTTGTGGTGCTGAGTGTGGAGGACACCGGGCCCGGCTTTTCCCCCGAAGCCCTGCACAAGGCAGGACGTCTTTTGTACACCGGCGATGCCGCCCGCCACGACGCCCACCAGGGACTGGGGCTGTACATGGCCCGCCAGGTGGCCGCCGCCCATGGGGGAGAGCTGCTGCTGGACAACACCCCCACCGGCGCCCGGGCCCGGCTGCGGCTGCCGCAGGGGCTGCTCACCACGCCCCGGAGGGCCTGATACAGCCTTTTTCGGCACAAAAAAACTTGTATTCCGGATTAAATGGTGGTATACTATCCACAAATTCCCGGCCGCTTGGGGCCGGATGTAGGGAAAGAGGGACAATCGTATGGCATTTTTCCGTCATCTGCTGCCGGTTCTGGCCGGTGCGGCCCTGGGCTGCGCAGCCACCCTGCTGGCCCAGCGGTATTCCGAAAACAGCGAGCACGAGCATATTTTGGGCCCGGAGGCATTGGATGACGATGCCGCCGAGCCCGTAACCGACGCGCCTGAAACCGCGGAACCCCCGGCCAGCGCAAGCGCCGAGGTGTATATCCCGGTGCCGGACAACAGCTCGCCCAACCCCAACCCCGTGCAGGACCACACCGACCCCGTTCCCACTGTGGACGGCAAACTCGACCCCACCGCCATTGCCAAGGCCGAGGATTTTGCCGACTGGGACGAGATGGGCTGCCAGGGCTGAATCAACAGCTGCGAACCTTTCAGCAGGCGCATTTTTTCCGTTTGTGCAAACATGCCGGACGGGGAATCTGCGCCTGCTTTTGTATTCCCGGCCCCTGCCGGGCCGCTCTTTACATCTTTAATCCGCTAAAGTATAATAAGACCATGTTTTGCATGGATGTGTGAGGTATCGTTGTATGGAACTGGATTTGACTCGTTTTTCCCCGGCCGAGCGCTGCACCCTGCAGCTGCGGGCGCTGTATGAACAGGCCGGGTACCGCAAATTCCGCTGCGCCCGGTTTGAGGAGTATTCCCTGTATCAGCAGAACCAGAAGTTTCTGTCCGACGCCCAGGTCATCACCTTCACCGACCTGGACGGCAAACTGCGGGCCATCCGCCCGGATGTGACCCTCTCCATTGCCAAGAACGCCCAGCCCGCCCCCGGCGAGTGCAAGCGGTACTATTACACCGAGCAGGTCTGCCGCCCCAGCCGGGAAAGCCACACCTTTGCGGAGATCAGCCAGATGGGGCTGGAGTGCATCGGCGCGGTGGACGCCGCCCGGCAGGCGGAGGTGGTACGGCTGGCCGTGGACAGTCTGGCCAGCCTGGGCACCCGGACCTTCCTGGAAGTGAGCCACATGGGCTACCTCACCGGGCTGCTGGATGCCCTGGGGGTGGATGCCGCCGCCCGGCCTCGGCTGCTGGAACTGCTGCGGGACAAAAACGCCCACGAACTGCGCCGGGCAGCCCTTTCTGCCGGGCTGGACGAGGAGGGCGCCAATGCCCTGTGCGACCTGCTGAGCCTGCACGGGCCCTTTGATACCGCCCTGGCCCAGGCCCGGGCCCGCTGCCGCAGCGATGTCCAGAGCGCCGCCCTGGACGAGCTGGAAGCACTGTACCAGGGTCTTGGCGCCGACGCCGCCACCGTGCGGCTGGACCTGAGCCTGGCCGGAGACATGGAATATTACAACGGTCTGGTGTTCACCGGCTACGCCGCCGGGGCCGCCCGGGCGGTGCTGAAGGGCGGCCGGTACGACCTGTTGGCCCAGCGCTTCACCCCCGGGGCCTGCGCCTTGGGATTTGCCCTGTATCTGGACGAGCTGGAACGGCTGACTCCCAGCGCCCAGGCGGAGCCGGACACCTGGCTGAACATCGCCCTGCCCAAGGGCCGCCTGGGAGACAAGGCCTACGGCCTGCTGGCCAAGGCCGGGTACGGCTGCGACGAGGATTACAACGAGACCCGCAAGCTGGTGGTGGAGAACCCCGAAGCCAAAGTGCGGTATTTCCTGGTCAAGCCCAGCGACGTAGCCATCTATGTGGAGCACGGGGCCGCAGACATCGGCATTGTGGGCAAGGACATCCTGGCCGAGTCCGGCGCCGATGTGTACGAGCTCATGGACACCGGCATGGGCAAATGCCGGATGTGCGTGGCCGGTCCCAAGGATTTTGTGGACGACGAGAGCCGCGCTTTGCGGGTGGCCACCAAGTTTGTTTCCATTGCCCGGGAACACTATGAAGCCCTGGGCCGGGATATCGACATCATCAAGCTCAACGGCTCCATCGAGCTGGCCCCCATCCTGGGCCTGTCCGACGTGATCGTGGACATTGTGGAGACTGGTACCACCTTGCGGGAGAACAATCTGGCCGTGCTGGAGGAGTTCATGCCCATCAGCGCGCGGTTCATCGCCAACCGCGCCAGCTACCAGTTCAAGTATCGCCAGCTGACCGAGCTGCTGGCCAAAATGAAGGAGGCACTGAAAGTATGATCCGTATTCTTTCTTTTGACGCCGTGCGGCCGGAGGAAATTCTGAACCGGGACATCCGGGCGGAAGCGGATGTGGAGGCCGTGGTGGACGGCATCATCGCCGATGTGCGGGCCCGTGGAGACGAAGCCCTGCGGGACTACGCCAAAAAGTTTGACGGCGCCGCGCTGGACAGCCTGCTGGTGACCAAGGAGGAGATCGACGAAGCCTTCGCCGCTGTGGGGGAGGACTTTCTGACCACCCTGCGGATGGCCGCCGCCAACATCCGGGCCTTCCACGAACACCAGGTCCACAAGGACTTTGTCATCAACGATACCCCCGGCGTGGTGCTGGGGCAGAAATACACCCCCATTGAAAAGGCCGGCGTCTATGTGCCGGGGGGCACGGCGGCTTACCCGTCCACCGTACTGATGGACGTGATTCCCGCCAAGGTGGCCGGTGTCAAGGAGATCGTCATGACCACCCCCGCCGGCAAGGACGGCAAGGTGAACCCCAACATCCTGGCCGCGGCGGCGGTGGCGGGCATTGACAAGATCGTCAAGTCCGGCGGCGCCCAGGCGGTGGCCGCCCTGGCCTACGGCACCGAGAGCGTGCCCGCCGTGGACAAGATCGTGGGCCCGGGCAACATCTATGTGGCCACCGCCAAGCGGAAGGTCTTCGGCAAGGTGGGCATCGACATGATCGCCGGGCCTTCGGAGATTCTGGTGCTGGCCGACGGCGGCTGCAACCCTGTGTGGGTGGCGGCAGACCTGCTGAGCCAGGCGGAACACGACAAGCTGGCCACCGCCGTGCTGGTCACCGACAGCATGGAGCTGGCCAAAGCGGTGCAGGCCGAGCTGGAAGTGCAGATTCCCCGGCTGCCCCGCGCCGCCATCGCCCGGGAGAGCATCGACACCAACGGCAAGATCATCGTCACCGACGACCTGACCAAGGCGGTGGAAGCCGCCAACCTCATCGCCCCCGAGCACCTGGAACTGTGCGTGGCGGACCCCTTCGCCCTGCTGGGCCAGATCCGCAACGCGGGCAGCATCTTCATGGGCCGCAACGTGCCCGAGGCTCTGGGCGACTACTTCGCCGGGCCCAACCACACCCTGCCCACCTCCGGCACCGCCCGGTTCTCCAGCCCTTTGAGCGTGGACGATTTCGTCAAGAAATCCAGCTTCCTCTATTACACCCGGGATGCCCTGGCGGACGTGAAGGACCGCATTGCCGATTTTGCGGAGCGGGAGGGCCTGCACGCCCACGCCAAGAGCGTGACCATCCGCTATGAGGAGGCGGACCAATGAGCCGGTATTTCACCCCCACCCTGGCGGCGCTGGAGCCCTACACCCCCGGCGAGCAGCGCAAGATGCCCGATCTGGTCAAGCTCAACGCCAACGAGAACCCCTATCCCCCCTCCCCTGCCGTGGCCGAAGCCGTGGCGGGGACGGTGGCCGGGCTGCGGCTGTACTGTGACCTGACCGAAGCCGACCTGTGCACCGCCATCGCCGAGCAGGTGGGCCTGCCCGCCGACCACATCCTGTGCGGCAACGGCAGCGACGAAAACCTGCTGCTGGCCATCCGGGCTTTCTGCGATGAACAGACGCCCCTGGCCTTTGCGGATATTACCTACAGCTTTTATCCGGTGCTCTGCCAGCTGATGAAGGTCCCGGCCCACATCCTGCCGGTGCGGGAGGACTTTACCCTGGACCTGACCGCCTATTACGGGTTGGGGGAGACCATCGTCATCGCCAACCCCACCGCCCCCACCAGCCTGCTGGCCCCGGTTGC
>CAUEKL010000134.1 GCA_959018215.1 uncultured Gemmiger sp. | reverse complement strand
CTGGTGACCCGCTCCCCGTCCCCCACCACGGCGGCTTCCAGGCCGTATTCGGCCAGTTTTTGTTTGGCAGCGGTCACACGCCAGCCGGACACATCCGGCACCTGGGTAAAGTATTTTTCCAGCTCGGCTTCGGTGTAGCTGGGTTCAATGCCCAGGTACGGCAGGGCCTGTTCCAGCACTTCGGCGCAGACCGGACCGGACAAGGCGCCGCCGCTGGTGGTCCAGCTGTGGGGTTCGTCCAGGCAGATCAGCACCGCGATCTTGGGGTCGTCGATGGGAGCCACCGCCACAAAGCTGGCAATGCGGGCGGAGGCATCCTCGCTGTCCAGCTTCTGGCTGGTGCCGGTCTTGCCGCCCACCCGGTATCCGGCCACCGCTCCGTTTTTGCCGGTGCCGGTGGTGACCACCCCTTCCATCAGGGTACGCATGGCGGCGGAGGTTTCCTCCGAGATGACCCGCCGCTTGACGGTGGGCTGTACCGTCCTGACGGTCTGGCCATCGGCGTCGGTGATGGACTGCACAATATAAGGCTGCATCAGATTTCCGCCGTTGACGATGGCCGACACCGCCGTGATCATCTGCAGATAGCTGACCTTGCTGCTTTGCCCGAAGGAGCAGCTGGCCAGTTCCACCGGACCCGTCCGGTACAGGATTTTGGACCGCACCTGCATACAAAAACGACCGGTTGACTCCGGCCCGGTCAGACAGCCGGCTTCAACCGGTCTTATGGGGATCGGCAAAGGCAAATTCGATGGCGATTTCCTTTTGCGCGTTCACCTCCACCCGGCGCACCAGCGCTTGCAGCTGGGGTTTATCCAGGGTCCGAAACTGCAAAAAGGCCCGGATCTTTTCCTCGGCACGGACGCGGTCTGTTCCCTCTTCTTCCTCCTGCTGCAGCCGGGCAAGCTGACGGCGGCACTCTTCTTCCTCCCGGCGCAGCGCCTGGAAGATATGAGTAAATTCCGTCTCCCGCAAGATTCCGTCGGCCTTATCCCGGTAAGCGCACAGTCGGGTGCGGTCAACTTTTTCCAGCTGCTGTTCCAGGCTTCGGCGCAGACGGTTCCGATTCAGACCGTGCGGACGGGCTGCCACAAGCCGCTCGGCCGCAGTCCCGGGGTCAACCAAGCCTTTGGCCAGGCCCCGCAGGGCATCCAGCACTGCCTGCAGCACAACATCCTCCCGGATGCTGTGGGAGCTGCACCGGTGCGCCCCGGGGTCACGGCTGTATCCGTAACAAGTCAGATACCAGTATTTTCCTCGCTTTTTGGCATACATCGGGCTGCCGCAGTCAGCACAGAAGGCAATGCCGGTGAGCAGATGCCCGGACCCGGTGGTTTCATAGGTACGTACGCAGAGCATCTGCTGTGCCCGGGCAAAGGTTTCCCGGCTGACAAGAGGCTCGTGGGTGCCCGGTACCACAACCCAGTCTTCCGGTTTCACCCGGCGGCGCTTATGTACCTTATAGTTGACAGTCCTGGTGAACTGCTGGGCCATATCTCCCTGATAAACGGGATGGGACAAAATACGCCGGATGGTTTCGGCGTTCCACAGGCCGGTGAAGGTCCGCCTTTTGTCAGTCATGCCTTTTTGCATGGCCGGGGACGGGATCTGTTCCCGGTTCAGCCGGGCGGCAATGGCGGACCTGCCGGCGCCGCCCAGAAACAGCGAAAAGATGCGCTGCACCACCAAACCGGTCTGCTCATCGGGCAGCAGATGGTATTTGTCGGCAGGGTCGATGCGGTACCCATACGGTGCCTGCCGCCCCAAAAACTTGCCCTGCCGTTTAAGGATGCCCAGAGAGGTGCGCACCTTGGCGCTGGCGTCGGCGGCATAGAAATCATTGAACACATTTTTGAACACGGCCATCTGCTGGACCACATCCGTATTGCGGGCCGAATCATACTGGTCATTCACCGCCACAAAGCGGACCTCCAACCGGGGAAAAATCTGTTCCAGATAGCGGCCGGTCTCGGCGTAGTTGCGGCCCAGGCGGGACAGGTCCTTGACGATCACGCACCGCACGCTGCCGTCCATCAGGCAGGCGTTGAGTTCCTGAAAACCGGGCCGGTCAAAGTCTGTTCCGGTATGTCCGTCATCCACAAACTCCCGGGTGATGACAAACCCGTTTTCCCGTGCCCAATTATGCAGGTAGGCTCTCTGATTCTGGATGGAATCCGATTCCGCCGCCGGGCCGTCCGCCGAGGACAGCCGCAGATAAAGGGCTGCCTGCGTCGGTTCGGCCGTCTTATCCCAACGGGGTTGCTGCTTCATCCTGCGGGTCCTCCTCCGGTTCCAGGTTCAGATTTTGGATAAGCTGCTCCAGGCAGGACCGCAGCGTGGGTGCGTTTTCCCGGGTGGAAAATCGCAGGGTCACCGAAGGAATGGACATTGTGCGCATCTCCTTTTCGCCGTGAAACAGGGTTTAGCCAATCCTATGCGGTGGCCTTTTTATATATCCGCAGAAGCGGATGCGGCGCTTGTTTGCCGGAAGGGAGCCGCACTTTGCCGCCTGGTAAAATTTTTCTGCACACGCCTGCCCTTGAGGCAGATGCAGAATTTGTGCTATGATGGGACCAACCAGAGACGAATATGCCGGCCATACACCGGGCGGCGGGAAAGGAAGAAAGCTATGCAGCGCAGAAACCTGGAATACTTTGTAGCGGTGGTGGACTGCGGCAGCATCAGTGCCGCAGCGCAGAAGCTGCTGGTGGCACAGCCCAGCCTGAGCAGGACCATCAACGCCATGGAAAAGCAGATGGACTGTCAGCTGCTGGAACGCACCGCCCGGGGGGTCGTGCCCACGGCCACAGGGCAGCAGCTGTACTATTATGCCCGTTCCATCCTGGACAAGTTCCAGATGCTGGAGCGTCTGTACCACGGCGGTGAGGAACAGCTGGTAAGCCGCCTGCATGTATCGGTGGCTTTGCTGGTGTTGAAAGACAGCCTGCTGGAGCATGTTTACAACCAGATGGACACTCCGGACGCCGAGATCTGCTTTTATGAAACCACGCTGGAACCCCTGATTGAACAGATGGCGGCAGGCCGCTCCGAGCTGGGCCTGGCGGTGGTCAACGACTACCAACTGCCTGCGTTCACCCGTATGACCCAGGTCCGGGGTCTGGAGCTGACCCTGCTGGACAAGCCCCGGACAGCCTGCATCCATGTTTCCAATTCCCATCCCCTGGCACAGGCGTCCCAAATCAGCCGCAAGCAGCTTTTGGAGTATCCCAGGCTGCAGACGCCCGGTGACTTTTTCAGTCATCTGGACCAGCCCGTCCAGGATGAGGAAACCCGCCCCGCCAACCTGTCCCGACGCGCCATCGTGGTCAACAGCTGCCACACCATGCTGCGCATGCTCCGGCATACCCCCGTCTACATGGTGGGCAATATCTGGCAGGCCCAGGAACTGGCCTGTTCCGGCATTGTCAGTCTGCCGCTGACCGATGCCCCCTCCCGCCAGAATCTGGTGCTGGTACGACGGGAACGGCAGACGCTTTCCCGCTGTGCCCAGCTGTTCCTGACGGATTTTCTTACGGACCAGGGACTTCCCTTGGTATAACAATTGTGTTATGGTTTCCCATATCGCAACTGGTATTTGTTACTTTTTGGGTCGGTGTGCTATGATATCCCCCGGACCAAAGAAGCGGATGTGCATGACGCCGTAAAGTGCGATGCCTTCCCCTCAACAACAAACTATCAGTAAGGAGAATCCATCACAATGAAAAAGACGACTCTGCTCTCTCTGGTCACCGCTGCTGCGGTGATCACCACCTCCGTCGGCACCTTCGCTGCCTACGATACCCTGAGCGCCAACAACACCGGCAGTGGTGCCACCCTGAACTTCGGCGCCCCCATCACGGTAGAAATGAACCTGGAAGAGGGCAACGCCAACAGCCGTACTCTGGGCGAGGCTCCCAGCGTTACCACCACCGCCACCGTGGATGTGGCCAACGAGAGCAACCTGGGCCAAAAGATCACCCTGTCCTTCGATATGGCCGGCGACCATGGTGCCGGCCTGGTCGAAACCACCGACTACACCCTGGACGTAAAGGCCAATGCCACCTATTCCGGCGGCAGCAGCACCGTGTCCTCCAAGAGCGACAACATCAACTTTGAGGACACCAACGTCTCCGCCGGTCAGAAGAAGTATGACGTGACTGTCACCCTGACCGAGGAAGGTGCCCGGAAGATTGCCGCCCACAACGGTGCTGCCGAAGTGAAGCTGGAAATGACCGCTACCCTGAGCTGATCAGTTTTTCTTTGCATAGCAAAAGCCTTGTAGCCAACCTACAAGGCTTTTTTCAGAAGTATCCCACTGTGGGAAGGAGGGCAAACGATGCGCAAAGTGTGGAACACAACCCGGGCGGTACTGTTCTGGCTGGCTTTCAGTCTGGCGTCTGCGTGCCTGCTGACGGGCCTTTTGTGGCCCAAGGTTACCGAAAAGTATCTGCCCTTCCGGTTATACACCGTTCTGACCGACAGCATGGCCCCCAACGTGCCGCCCATGTCCCTGGTTCTGGTGCGGCAGGTGGCGCCGGATGCCCCGCTGGACCTGCAGCCTGAACAGATCATCACCTTCCAGGCGGACCGGCTGGGCCAACAGATCATCCAGACCCACCGCTTTTCCCACACCGAATGGGACGAGGAACTGGGGCAGATCATCTACCGCACCCATCCCCAAAACACCACCGACCTGGATTTTTATAAAACCACCCGAGAGGATATTCTGGGTGTGTATATATTCTCGGTTCCGTACCTGGGCAAGGTACTGCTGTTTCTGAAAAGCCCCTGGGGGCTGATTCTGCTGGGGGAACAGCTAATTATCTTTCTTTTGAACCAACTGGTCAAAGCCCGCTGGGCGGAGGCGGCCCAAGCCGGGCAGATTTCCCCTTCCGTTTTGCCCGTGCCGGAATAAGACATATAAAAACAAGCTCTCTTCTAAAAAGTGAAGCCACCTGTCACGCATCTGCGCGGCAGGTGGTCTTTTTGTTTATCTGCCCGAATCCGATAAAACGGGTATGGTCCAAAATCGTGCACCGGACCCATCCGGTCGGCGGTATAATACTCGCTGCGCTTGATCTCCCCGGGCAGGTCGATGCCGGTGGCTTCCCGCAGGCCGAAAGCAGCAAAGTAATCGCAGAAAGCCTCTTTCCCCAGCCGGGCCCCCACCTGGATGAAACAGGGATTGCAGGAAGCCGCCAGCCCCTGGGCCAGGGTCTCCAGCCCGTGGATATGGCCGTTGGCACACCGGAAGGTGGTGCCGGACACCTTGATCTTGCCCGCACAGACAAACTGGGAGGAAGGGGTGACCGCTCCGGTATCCAGCGCCGCCGCGCAGGTGATGAGTTTGAACACACTGCCCGGCTCATACAGATCGCTGATGGCTTTGTTGCGCCACTGGGCCTGCTGGGCGGTCTGCAGGGCCTGGCTGCGTTCCTCCCCCGAAAGAGCGTTGACCGCATTTCTGGTTTCCTCGTCCACGATGGTGCGGGGGTCGTTGGGGTCGTAGTCCGGTTTGGTGGTCATGGCCAGGATGGCGCCGGTCTGCACATCCATGACGATTCCCACACCCCGGGCCGCCACATGGTGTTCGGCCACGGCGGCAGATAGGGCCCCTTCCAGCATGTGCTGGATGTTGGCGTCGATGGTCAGGGTCAGGCTGTCGCCGGGCACCGCCTGGATAAGGGTGCTGTACTCCTCCGGCATATCATAGCCCCAGGCATTTTTGGCGGTGAGGACCCGGCCGTTTTCCCCGGTCAGGGCTTCGTCGTATTCCAGTTCCAGTCCCCACAGCCCGGCGTTGTCCACATCGGTGAACCCCAACAGGCAGCCCATGAAGTCTCCCTGAGGGTAGACACGGCGGGTGTCCTGGCGGATCTGGATGCCCTCGGCGCCGTTTTCTTCACACCAACGGCGGACGGCGTCGGCAGTCTCCCGATCTACCCGGCGGCGCAGCAGGCAGTCGTTGGAGCTGCGTTGGCGGAATTTTTCCAGTGTTTCGGCCTCATCAATATCGAGAATCTCGCTGAGGGCCTTTGCCGCCGGTTCCACCAGCTCATCGGCCAGTTCCCGGGGCGCTGCCCGGATGGTCCAGCAGGTCTCACTGGCCGCCAGCAGCGTGCCGTCGGCTGAGTAGATTTCTCCCCTGGCAGCGGGCACCACCGTGTCCCGCAGCTGCTGGTCGGCGGCCCGGGCGGCGTAATTGTCCGGGTCCAGCAGCTGCAGCCAGAACAGCCGGGCCGTCAGCCCGCCGAAACACAATACCGCCAGGCAGCCCGCAAATACCCGGACCCGCCGCCGGATATGACGGTCCAGACCAGGTGTGACGGGCCGCCAGACGGTGTCCGGCCGGCCGTTTTTCTTTTGTTTCATGGCGCTGCCCTCCCCTGCTTTGTTTCTTCAAAAGGGGTATGCGGCAAGCGGAAACGGTATGCCCTTGCCCTTTGAACGCATAGCGTGTATGATGAGAAAAAAGCAGAAAAGAAAGAAGGCTGCGGATATGGAACCATCCAACAATGCCGTTTTGTATCACAACACCCCGATGGGCCTTTTGCGGCTGTGTGCCAATGACTCCGGTGTATGCGGGGTGTATTTTGTGAAGCACCCGGCACAGGCGCCGGAACCGCCGGACAACGACCTGCTGCGCCGCACCGCCCGGGAGGTGGACTATCTGAAAAAGGTGCGGCGCAGGAACCGGCGGAGA
>CAUEKL010000133.1 GCA_959018215.1 uncultured Gemmiger sp. | reverse complement strand
GGTGGCGGCCGGGGCGGCGGTATCGCTCATGTCGAACATGTCCAGCCGGGTGCCGGAGCCGTCGGTGATGATGACCCGCAGCCCGGGCAGCACATCCTCCATGGCCTCATAGTACATCCGCTGTTTGGTGATGGCCGGGTACTTCACATACTCGGCGTACATCTCGTTGAAGCGGGCCACCTGGCCGTTGGCCTCGTTGATGCGGCTCTCCTTGGCGGCCTCGGCGTTCTGGCGCACCTGGTCGGCCTGGGCCTCGGCGGCGGGCAGCTGCTCGCTGCGGTACTTGTTGGCGTTGTTCACGGCGGTGTCGGCGCCCTGCTTGGCGTTCTCCACCTCCTTGAAAGCGGCCAGCACCTCCGCCGTGGGGGGCTCGGCGTCCTGGATGGTCATGTTGACCACCTGCAGGCCGATGCCCTCGGCCTCGATGCGGGCGGCCAGCTTGTCCTTGATCTCGCTCTGGATCTGGTTCTTGCCGGTGGTGATGACCTCATCCACCGGGTACAGCCCGATGGTGTCCCGGATATAGCTCTGGGCCAGGGTGCGCAGGATCAGGGTGGGGTCCTGGCTGGCGTACAGGTAGGCCACCGGGTCCACCACCCGGTATTCCAGGAAAAAGTCCACATTCACAAAGTTCAGGTCGCTGGTGATCATCAGGCTTTCGCTGATGGTGGACTCGTTGGTGGCGCTGTCGTAGCCGATGGGAATGCCCTTGATGGTCATGTCCACCTTCTGCACCCGCTGCACAAAGGGGATCTTGAAATGCAGGCCGCTGGTGGATACGGTGTGGGGCACCCCGAAGGTGGTGACGACGGCGTTCTCCTGCTCGCGGATGCTGTAGACGGAATTGCCCAGCAGCACCAGCAGCAGGATCACCAGCGCCACGGTGAGCCCCAGTCCCCGCAGGCGGCGGACGCCTTTGGCGGCGCTGTCCCCCTGGGGCATGCGGAAATTCAGATTCAGGTTCATGGTACTCCTCCTTGCCAATGAGATTTGGCACAGCCCGGGTAGGGTCGGCGGGGCGGGTCCGGGCGAACCGCCCCCGAAACGAAAAGATAAACAAAAAAGACTTTTGCCCCAGGCATCACCTGTGGTAAAAGTCTTGTCAACCCTTGCCGGGGGCTTGAATATCCGAGCCTTGCGGCTGTGTTTGTCGGAATCCAACACAACGGGCGTTGTGCAACTACTCCCTTTCGTTGGGAAGTATCATATCATATTGTTATTTTATTGTCAATATCTGAGTTTCACAATCTTATCACATAAAATTGTCGGAACTCCACAAAAAAAGCGGGCAGTCTTGCAGCAGACCGCCCGCTTTGGGGTTCAGAATTCGCCCAGCAGAATGTCCTTCATGGGGCGCTTGGGCACACAGTAGTCCCGGTTTTCGTCCAGATAATACCGCACGTCGTCCCCCTGCATGGGGACCACCCGGCTGTGGTGGGCGGGGTAGCCCAGAGCCACCACACTGTGCAGCCGCAGACGGGTCTGCTTATCCAGCCCCAGCAGGGTCTTGATGGCGGGACGGTCGATGGCGCCCATGATGCAGCTGCCCACCCCGTGGCCCCAGGCCGCGGCGGTCAGGCTGCCCAGAGCCAGCCCCGCGTCGGTGTCGTTGACGCCCGGCAGGCTTTCGTCCTGGAACACCGCGATGAAGGCGGTGGGGGTCTCCCCTGCCTTGGGCTGGCCCTGTTCCGGCGGCAGAAAAGCCGCCCAGCGCACCAGACGGTTCATCTCGGCCACCACACTGGGGGTCTGCACCAGCACATACTTCAGGGTCTGGCGGTTGGCACCGCAGCTGGCGATGCGGGCCGCCTCCAGCGCGTCCCGCAGCACTTCCTCGGGCACGGGTTTGGGCAAAAACCGCCGGTAGGTACGGCGGCCGCGCAGGAATTCCATCACATCTTGCATGGGCTACATCTCCTTGTACTTCCGATTCGGGCCGCGCCCGTTTTTCTGCTTGATTTTATTATAACACAGCCGTTTCAGGAATCAATCACCGTTTGGGTGCGCCCGATGCCCACCACCGCCGAGGTGAGCTTTTTCCAGGTGTTGCAGCCGCAGACGCCGTCGGCGGTGAGCCCGAAGCTGCGCTGGGCCCCCTGCAGAGCGGTATAGGTCTTGCTGCCGAAGATGCCGTCCAGGGTGCCGGTGCTGTACCCCAGGGCGTTGAGGGCGTCCTGCAGGATCAGCACATAGGTGCTGCGGTCCCCCTTGCGGCAGGTGGGGTAGCCCGCGGTGGTGCCGGAGCAGGCGGGCGTGCCGTACCGGCGGTCAAAGTGGACCCAGGTAGGAGTCATGGACAGGGGTTCCACATACCCCCAGGCCCCGGTGGCGGTGGCGGCGGCGTGGATTTTCCGGCGGTTGGCGGCGGTGGTGCTCTGCCCCACGTCAAAGGCCACCCCGGCGTAGTGCTGACTGGCGGTGCCGTGGCCGCCCTCCCAGATGCGCTTGAAGGCGTATCCTACCGGAATGCCCGACCCGTAGGTGCGGCGGGTCAGGTTCCAGGCTTCCATGGCGGCGGTGGTGGTCCACAGCACGGCGGCGTTGGAGGACCCCCGGAATTCCCGCAGGGTCAGGGTGTTGCCGTAGCTGTAGGGCATGGGATCGTTTTCGTTCAGGTCCCGGTAGATGAGGAATTTGTTGGCATAGACATCATACACAAACAGTTTGGCCATAGCGGTCCCCTTCTTTCTGCGGCGCTCAGCTTTCCTGTGCCGCGTACGGGGCCGCAGCCGCACGCAGACTCAACCAGGTGGCGTCATCCACCACGCCCACCGGGTCCAGGCCTGCCTTTTCCTGGTAGGCCTCCAGCACCGCCAGGGTCTGGGCGTCCAGTACCCCGGTCTCCTCCACAAAGCTGTAGCCGCAGTAGACGCTGCCCAGCACGTTGAGCCACTGCTGGACCTGCAGCACGGCAGGTCCGGCGCTGCCCGCCGCCAGGGCGGCACCCGGCCAGATGCCCGCCGGTTCCGGTGCGGCGGCAGAGGGGGTAACGGTGTACAGCGCAGCGGCGGCATCCGCAAAGGTCTGCCAGTCCTCCGGTCCCACCTGGCCGGTCACCGGCAGGTTCAGCAGCTGTTGGGCCGCCTGCACCGCCAGTTCCACCGCTGCATCAAAGACATCGGTCTCCGCCGGGGCGGGGATGGCCGGCAGCCACTGGGCCAGGAAGGCCAGCATCTGGGACAGGACCAGCACTTCGGTGCCCACATCCCCGGGCACCAGGGTACGGGCGGGTTCGGGCAGCGGGGAAAGGCGCACCACCGGTCCGCTGGCCGCCATGCGCATGGCGTTTTCGTAGATGCTCTGCCAGGTGGCGGGGCCCACGATGCCGTCCACGGTCAGGCCCGCCTGCTGCTGCCAGGCTTTCACCGACTCAGTGGTGGCGGCGCCGAAGACCCCGTCCACCGCCACCGAGGGCACTCCGGCCCAGTATTCAGCGATGAGGCGCAGATAATACTGCAGCGCCCGCACCGGGGTGCCGGTGCTGCCCTGGCGCAGGGTGGTGACGAACTGCCCCGGTTCCACACCGGGTTCCACCAGCTTGTTGGCCACGGCGATGCCCACCTCGTTGAGTTTGAACCAGGTAGCCCGGCCCACGATGCCGTCGGCAGTCAGGCCGAACAGGCTCTGGAAGGCCTTCACCGCCGCGGCGGTACCGGACCCGAAGTTGCCGTCCACCGTCACCGTCTGCAGGGTGGGGTAATTGTCGGCGGCGATGCGCAGCCAGAACTGCACCAGCCGCACATCGTTGCCCTTGCTGCCGGTGCGCAGGGCGGTGCCGGGGTAGGCGGTGCCGCCCATGTCGCTCTGCACCTCCACCCAGGCAGCATAGAGGGCGTCCCAGGTGGCCTGGCCCACCACCCCGTCGGCGGTGAGGCCGTTTTCGGACTGGAAGGCTTTCACCGAGCGCTCGGTTCCGGCGCCGAAATTACCGTCCACCGTCACATCGGGAATGGCGGTGTCGAATTCCGCCAGGGTGGACAGCCAGAACTGCACCAGCTCCACATAGGCGCCGGTATCCCCCCGGCGCAGCACCACTCCGGGCCAGACGCCGCCGGTGACGGTGCCTGCCCAGCTTTCGCCCTCGCTGGTCAGCTGGGCCAGCTCCTTGACGCTGACGTAGATATAGCTGATTTTGTACCAGGTCGCCCGGCCCACCACCCCGTCGGCGGTAAGGGAGAAGTATTTCTGGAAAGCCTTGACGCTGCTCTGGGTGGCGGCGTCAAAGGTGCCGTTGACGGTGGGTTTGCCGAAAGCGGGATAATCCTTGGCAATGCGGTCCAGCTGCCGCTGGATGATCCGCACCGATGTGCCGGTGCTGCCCAGGCGCAAAGGACTGCCGGGATAGCTTTCGGGGATGGCGGCGATGTTGTTGGTGGTGACCAGGTTCACATCATTGCCGTAATAATACCGCAGAATCTGCAGCGCGGTCTTGCCCTCGTTGGCCCGGTCCACCGTGCCCCACTGCTTCATCCCCTTGCAGGTCACCAGTTTGCCGTCGCAGTATTCGGTGAAATAGGGCTCGGCGTCCCCGGTGCGGCGCACATAGGTGGAAAAGAGCTCTGCGGTCAGCCGTTCCATGACGGCGTAGACGGTGCGGCCCTCGGTAAAGGCCTGGTCCACCGCCGGGGACCCGGTGATGTTGAAGTTGTAGCCACGGCTGGGGTACCATTCGGTCCAGATGCGGTTGAGGGCCAGGCTGATCTGGGCCAGGATGTTGGCCCGCAGGGCCTGTTCCGGCCAGGCGGGACGTTCCCGCCCACGCCCGCACACCGGGAAAGTTTTCCACAGTTTGTGCCCGGATCGGGGAAAATCCCGGCTCTTTTCCCTGTTGTTGGGAAAACTCCCCACTGTTCCGCACTTCCTGGGGATTTTCCCCCACCTTGGCGTGCTTTGGCCCCGCGCAGCTTGCTTATGCCCCCACTTTGCCTTTCTTCTCTCCCACTTTGCCCCCCACAGGGCTCGGCAGTTGGCCTTTTGTCCCACCATTCCCCGCAAATCCCGCTTTTTTACCGCCGCACATACAAAAAAGCCCCGTGCATCTCTGCACGGGGCTTTTGACGGGCGGGGTCAGCCGCCCGGAGAGTTCCGTTCAACAGACCCGATCAGGCCTCGTCTTCGTCATTCTCTTCGTAAGTATTCTTGCCTTTCATGGCCAGCACAGCCAGCACGATCTGCACCACTGCAATGATGACCATGAGCACGGTCCAGCCGTCCACAAAGGTCATGGCCTGGCTCATGTCCTCGGTCAGCAGGAAAGCAGCCACACCGCCGACGCCCGGAATCAGGCTCAGCAGACGCCAGATGCTGGTGTAACCCATAAAGTAGCCCACAACCAGCACCACCGCGCCGAGGGCAGTGAGGATAGTCAGGATCAGGTTGAGCAGAGCCCAGCCGGAAGCGGTGCTGCCGGCCAGCGGGGTCTCTTCATCGGCAATGGACTCGTCCTCTGCGGGTTCCTGAGCCTGGGGAGTCTCCTCCTCGGGGACCACTTCCTCCTCCGGTTCCTCAGTGGGAGCGGTGGTGGGGGCCGCCGTCACGGACGGGCCTGCCGCAGCGGGTGCCCGGGTTGCTGCCGGAGCCGCGGGAGCGGTGGGCGTGGTGGGAATCACAGGCACCGCCGCCGGAGCCGGAGTGGCCGCAGCGGTGGTGGTGTCGGTCTCGCCGCCGATGGCTCTGTAATAGAAGGTGATGACATTTTCACCGCTGCTCAGGGTGATGCTCTGGGGGTTCTTGTCGCTCATCAGGCTGTAGCCTGCCAGATCGGGAGCGGTTTCGGTGACGGTGGTGCCCACTGCCACGCCGGACACAGTCTTGGGGCTGGCGACCTCATAGCCGGTGCCGTCCTCCAGGTAGCGGACGGTGTAGCCGGTCAGGGCAGCCGGGGTCTGGGGCAGCTGGACAAAGCGGGCGGTAAAGGCGGTGTCCTTGTACAGGCCGTTTTCGGTGTTCAGGTTGGCCTTGATCGCATCCGGGGTCAGGGTGTCGCCGTCGGTGATCTTCACATCACCCTTGTACCAGCCGTCCACGGTGTAGCCGGTGTTGGCCACAGCCTTGGAACCCTGGATGCCGGCGACGCCCTGGATGCCGGCCGTTTCCTTGGCCACCGTGACAGTGCCGTTTTCACCGGCGGTGTAGGTAATGGTGTACTTCTGATTCTTGTCCGGGATGTTATCCCCGTTGCGGTCTTCCTCGTAGGAAGCGGTGTAGGTGGCAGACTCGCTCTGGTCGGTCACTTCGCCCTCCGCCGTATACAGGTTGCCGTTCGCATCGTACCAGTCGGTCAGCATCCAGCCTTCCTCAACGTTCACAGCCGGAGCCTCCGGATACGCCTCGCCCGGCAGCCGGGTATACATGCCGCTTTCGCCTTCGGCAAAGGTGCCGTGCTCCCCGGCATCGAAGGTCAGGGTCACGGTCTGGTCTTTGTCCGGTTTCCCGTCATGGTTCAGGTCTTCGGCATACTGGGCGGTATAGGTATACGCTGCGGATTTCTGATCATCCGGCACAGAACCGGAGAACGTATAGTCCGTATCCCAGCCGGTGAAGCACCAGTTATCCTGGGCTTTCACGATGAAGTCCGTGCCCACCACCGGGTATTTGTCCCCCGGCAGCAGCTTGTACTCCTTGCTGGTGACATCGGCGTCCTCTGCCACGAGGGTACCGTGCTCCCCGGCATCGAAGGTCAGGGTCACGGTCTGGTCTTTGTCCGGTTTCC
>CAUEKL010000132.1 GCA_959018215.1 uncultured Gemmiger sp. | reverse complement strand
CGGGGTCGGCGTGGGTGCCGGGGTAGGGGTGCTGGTATCGCTGTTGAAGGTCGCTTCGATATTGCCGTCTTCCAACTGGCGGCTCACGTCCAGCGTACCGCGGTCGGAGGCAGTCAGACCGGTGCCGTCCACATCCAGGATCAGGGTGGCGGCAAAACGGATCTTGTAATCCAGGTTGTTGGCCGTGCCCAGCGTAACAGACACGCGGCCCTGATACAGAAAATTCAGTTCACTGGTATCGGTCACGTCGATGACGGAAATTCCGTCCAGAATGCCGTTGGTATCCAGTTCTTCCATGATCTGTTCCAGAATATCCTGCACAGAGGTGTGGCTGGTTTCCGCCGTAGCTTGCTGGTCGTCCACCTGGACCTGCAAGGAGAGAAAGCTGCCCGGGGTGGTCGCTTGCCCTTGGGGAATGTTGGCTTCCAGCCAGATAAGGCCTTCCGGCTGGCTTTCACTGGAACGCAAGACTTTCAGGTGGTCACTGAGCACCAGCCACTGACCGCCATATTCCATCATGAAGCGCTCGGTGGCCGGCTGCACCTTGACCACCACCGTTCCCGGCATCTGGGTGCCCACATCGGCTACATCCAGATAGGGCAGATTGCTGAGCAAGAACTGGGACTTTTCTTTCTTGGAAAATCCGAACAGGCTGTCCCCTTCCGAAATCCCCAAAAGTTCGATGATCTGTTCCTCGGTGTACACACCGGTATTGGCAGGGGTGGAACCATCCGTATTTTCAATGCGGAAATCGGTGACCTTGAACAGCAGATTGATGGAAAGAACCGTGCCGACAATGAGAGCAACCAGCACCAGCAGCATGCCCAGCATAGCACGACGACGACGACGGCGCAGCTGTTCGGCATGGGTCACGCGCCGGGGCGGACGCCGGTTGGGGCTGGGCCGGTAGGAAGCTTTCTGGGGATTCTGCTGTGGTTGCTGGCGGCGAGGGGTACGCTCCGCTTTTCCGGCTCCCTGTGGCGCCGTGGTACGGTGCTGCCCCGTGGCCTGCTGCTGCGTACCGGGATTGGTTGCCCGATTGGCGGTCCGGCGGGGCGGCTGCTCTTTTTTGGTCAGCCCCAGACGGCTTTTCATGCTGCGGGGTGCCGGGCGGCGGTTGGCAGGCGGGGTCGCGGCGGCTTTTTGCCGGCGGCTTCGCTGGTCACGGTCCATCCGCGGCCTCCTTTCTTATGCAAAAACAAATGTGCTGTAAACGCGCAAAACGCCCCGCGCAGGGTGGGGCGTTGCCGCCTCACTTCCCTGTTTTGACCAGGGTCAGCAGGCGTTCGGTAATCATATCCAGGCTGCGGGGCTGGGCAAGCGTCTTGGCCTGGCGGCCCATCTCAGCCAAGCGGCCGGGCGCAGCCAGCAGCTCCTGCACGGTGGCAATCAGTTTTTCGGCAGTCAGGTCTTTTTCCTCAATGACCACCGCCGCACCGGCCTTTTGCAGTTCCAGGGCATTGTAGTACTGATGGTTTTCGGCCACATTGGGGCTGGGTACCAGAATAGCGGCCCGACCCATGGCTTCCAGTTCTGCCAGGGTCAGCGCGCCGGACCGGGAGATGACCAGATCGGCGGCCGCCAGAAGTTCCGGCATATTTTTGATATATTCCTTTACCACCAGGTCGGGACCGGGGGTAAAGCCCTCCTGTTTGGCCAGATCCTGAAAGAGCTGGACGCCCCGGCTGCCGGTGGCGTGCAGATGCAGAACCTTCTGGTGAGTCTTCTGCTCCCAACCACAGAGTGCGCCAACTACCTCATTGATACGGCGAGCGCCCAGGCTGCCGCCAAAGCTCAGGATCACGGTACGTTCCCCTGCGCCGATGGCTGCACGGGCCGCCGCACGGTCCTGGGTCAGGATCTCCGGACGGACAGGGTTGCCCACCACCAGAGTCTTATCCGGTGCGCCCAGCTTTTCCACTGCGGCAGCACTGGCCGCAAAGACCACATCCACATCCTTGGCCAGCAGCTTGTTGGTCACACCGGGAAAGGCATTCTGTTCATGGATGGCGGTCTTGATCCCCTTTTTGGCCGCAGCGCGCACCACAGGGCCGCTGACATATCCGCCGCAGCCGATGACCAGATCCGGCTGCACCTCCCGCAGAATGGCAGCGGTGCGGGGCCCGGACAAGGCCAGATGGTAAATGGCCTGGAAGTTGCGGGCAATATTTTTGGGGGTCAGACGGCGCTGAAAGCCGTTGATCTCAATGTGATGGAAGGGATAGCCGGCTGCTGTGACCAGGCCGTATTCCATTCCTTCCTTGCGTCCGGCAAAATGGATTTCGGCGGACGGGTCGGCCTTTTTCAGGGCACCGGCAATGGCCAGTGCAGGGTTGATGTGTCCGGCGGTGCCGCCGGCGGCGATCAGAACACGCATACGGATTCCTCTCTTTCCCTCTATACCCAAAAAACGGCGGATATCAGCCGCTGACTTTTTCCCGCCGACGATACACCTTGCGCGTGGGTTCTCCCCCATGCAAGCGCCTCATGAGCTCCTCCTGCCGTTTCTGCCGCTGGGCCGCAATGCTGGCGTTGCCGAACCTGGATACACTGAGCACAACCCCCATTTCACACAACAACAGCAACAGACTACTGCCGCCGGAGGAGAAGAAAGGCAGGCTGATGCCGGTGTTGGGCAGGGTGGCAGTGACCACGCCGATATGGCAGAACACCTGCCAGGCAATCTGGGCCATGACGCCGATGGTCAGCATACTGCCGAAATAATCCGGCGAACGCAGCGCGATCAGGATTCCCTGGATCAGCAGAGCTGCAAACAAGCCGATGCACAGCACCGCGCCGATAAAGCCCAGTTCCTCACACAGAACCGAGAAGATGAAGTCATTGGTGGCTTCGGGCAGCCACAGTTGTTTTTGCCGGCTGTTGCCGATACCAAGCCCCGTCAGGCCGCCGGAAGCGATGGAATACAGGCTCTGGGTGGTCTGATACCCCAGGTCCACATCGCTTTCCGCAAACAGACCCCAGGCGCCCAGACGCTCGTTGGCAACGTCATTGCCTTCGGCGGTCAGCATCAGGTACAACCCGCCCATGGCAACAGCCGCCATCAAAGGCATCCAGCGCAGCGCACAACCGCCGCACAGAAGCATGGTGCCCAGAATCATACAGATCAGCAGGATAGCCGAGTTGTGAGGTTCCATACGCAGCAGCACCACAATGGGCAGTACCGGCAGCACCGGCATGATCATGCCGTGGACCAGGGTTTTGCGCTGTTCATAGTGGTTGTCCGTATACATGGCCACCCACAGGATGACCGCGAACTTGGCAATCTCCGAAGGCTGCACGTTGGTGCCGAAGATATACACCCAGCGATGCACGTTGTTGATCTCTTTGCTGAACAGAGCCAGGATCAGAAGCCCGATCAGGATCACATACATGTGCAGGTACAGATGACGCAGGGCATGGTAGTCAATGTTGGAGATCAAGAACATAAGCCCCACACCCAGGGCGGCCAGAATCGCCTGGGGTGCTATGTAATGATAGATATCGTCAAAATTGTAATAGGCTGTTACATAGCTGGCAGAGAACAGCATAATCAGGCCATAGCACAAAACCAGCATCAGGGTACCGACGAACCCCCACGAGACAGGGCCATGGTCCTCCTTGCGGAATGCGGCGTCACGGAGAAAGCGGATGAGGTTGCCGAAGGCAAGGTCCAGAATCTGTGCAGCTGTCACGGGCAGGTCCCTCCTTTCCTGCAACGGGAGTCATGCAGGATGTTACGCAAGATAGATGTACAAAAGACCCAGCGCCACACCCATGACGGCGATCAGGCTGAAAAAGGCATCAATGCGGGCTTCCTTCCAGCCGCGCATCTCAAAGGCGTGGTGGATGGGAGTCATGCGGAAGATACGCTTGCCGTGGGTGGCTTTATAGTATACGCGCTGGATCACAACGGTCATGGCATCCCAGATAAAGACGATACCGAAGAAAAGCACCAGTTCGGGACGGCCCATCACAAAGGCCAGGGCTGTGACCATGCCGCCCAGGAACATGCTGCCGGTATCCCCCATGAACACCTTGGCGGGATAAAAGTTCCAGACCAGGAACCCGGCGCAGGCAGCAGCGGTGGCGGTGGACAGCACCGCCACATGGTAAAATCCCAGCATGCTGGCGGCCAGCAGATACCCCAGCATGGACACAAAGGTCACGCAGGAGCAAAGGCCGTCCAGGCCGTCGGTGAGGTTGACGGCGTTCACCAGGAAAATGATGCCGAAGAAGGCAATGGGATAGTAAAAAATCCCCAGGTCCACGGCTCCCACGGCCGGCACCATAATGATGGTGGTCATCAGGCCCAGGCTGTGCAGCCCGGCCATAAAGGCACCGGTGACAATAAACTGCATGATGAGCTTCTGCCAGGCATACAGGCCCAGATTGCGGTGGCGCACCACCTTGACGAAGTCATCCAGGAAGCCGATCAGTCCCGAGCCAAAGGCCAGGAAAAGCACAAGAAGCGCCCCCTGGACCTGCTGGGGTGCCAGCAGATCCGGCGCCTTGGCCGACAGTCCGGCGTACACCACGCCGCAGGCCAGCAGAATGCCCAGAATAAAGCACAGGCCGCCCATGGTGGGGGTGCCCTGCTTTTTGTTGTGCCAGGTAGGTCCGTCTTCCCGGATGGTCTGGCCGAAATGCAGCCGATGCAGCGCCGGGATCAGGAAAAAGCCCGAAACAACAGTCACACAGAACGCGGCAATAGCGGCCGCGATCAGCATCCAGGACACAATCATCCCCATATGGTAATTCCCCCAAAGTTCAGGTTGTAGTATTATGCGTGGTCCGCAAGCGCCGCGTACAGGTTGTGCAGCATCTCTTCAAACTGCATGGCATGGCTGGCCTTGGCCAGAACCACATCACCGGGGCGCAGATACGACCTTAGATATTCTACTACTTCCTGTGTATTTTGGCAATGCAATGTTGTTACTTTTTGGCTTGCGGCCTCGGCCATGGCGGCACTGTTGGGCCCCACGGCCAGCAGCAGGTCCACCACATCGGCAGCCCATTCGCCGGTCTGGCGGTGAGCCTGTTCGGAGGCAGAGCCCAGTTCCAGCATATCCCCCAGCACCGCAATGCGGCGGCCCTGCGGACCGGGAACCTGGCGGCGCAGGATATCCAGTGCCGCGCGCATGCTGTCCGGGCTGGCATTGTAGCAGTCCTCAATGAAGGTGACGCCGCTGTGCTGCACAAGATTCTGCCGCATGCCGGTGGTCTTGTAATCGGAGAGGGCTGCGGCAGCCCGGGCCGGGTCCAGCCCCAGCCGGGTGGCGGCTGCATAGGCGGCCAGCGCATCGCTGACGGTGTGCAGTCCCCGGGTGGGAATGTGCACCGGGAAGTCCCCGTGCTCCTCATCCCGCAGGGTGAAGGAGGTGCCGTCCGCCTCGTCCCGGATATCGGCCGCACAGACATCCGCCCCCGTCTCTTGCAGGCTGAACCAGACAGGCTTGAGCCGGGTGGGCAGGGCAGCGCTGCGCAGCAGCGCATCATCCCCGTTGAGCACCAGGGGGGCACCGTCCGGCAGGCCCTGGCAGATTTCCAGCTTTGCCTTCAGTATATTCTCGCGGCTGCCAAGATTTTCCAGATGGGACACACCGATCATGGTGATGATGCCGGCGGAAGGCCGGGCCGTGCGGGTCAGGCGGGCAATTTCCCCCAGAGCGCTCATGCCCATCTCCACCACCGCGTACTCGGTGGCGTCCTCCAGACGGAAGAGGGTGTTGGGCAGGCCGATCTCATTGTTCTGGTTGCCCTCAGTCTTGAGGGTGTTGCCGAAAGCCGACAACACCGCATAGCAGAATTCCTTGGTGGTGGTCTTGCCCACCGAACCGGTGACCCCGATCATGAGGGGGCTGAACAGGGTGCGGTAGTTGGAGGCCATCCGCAGCATGGCCATATGGCTGGACGGGGTGATGACCAGATGGTCTTCCGGCACACCTTCCACCGGGTGGTTGGCAATGATATACTCCGCCCCGGCCTGGTAAGCTCCCTGGGCAAAATCATGGCCGTCCACCCGGGCCCCCGGGAAGCATACAAAGACGCAGCCGGGCTGTACCTTGCGGCTGTCGGTAACGACAGCGGTGATATCCACCGGCCGGGCCAGGGTCAGCCCTGCAAGCAGTTCGTTGGCATGAATCGGTTTCATTCGGTTCCCTCCTCGTTGTCCGTCTGGGTTGCGGTATCTGTCTGTGTTGTATTGGTCGTGTCGGCGGATGTGTCGGTCTCAGTCTGGATGGTTACGATGGTGCCGAACTCCACACTGGACGCCGCTGCCACATCCTGGGAGACCACTTTGCCGTTGGCATCCCCCACCAGCTTGACGTTCAGGTTGGCGGACTTGAGCATCTGGCTGGCGAAGGTTCCGGTCTTGCCGGTCACATCCGGCACGGTGGTCCGGCTGCCGGTAGTGGAATCGGTGTAGAAATAGATGGTGGATTCCGCCGGGACCGAGGTCCCCGAATAGGGGTACTGGTAAACGATCTCGCTGCCGGAACCGATGAGCTGATGGCCCAGCCCCAGCTTGTTCAGATTAGCCTGTGCCAAAGACCAGCGGGACCCAACGGCGTTGGGCACAGTGATGCTCTCCGGTTCCACATAGTCAGGGTCACGGGGGATGCCCAGGTACGGGGCGATCTCGCTGATGATGTTGCCTACCATGGGAGCTACAATCTCGGAGGCAAAGTCCCGAACCCAACGAGGGTCGTCCAGCAC
>CAUEKL010000131.1 GCA_959018215.1 uncultured Gemmiger sp. | reverse complement strand
GGCCAGAATTCCGGCCAGCCCCATGCCCACTGCCGTGGGCCACCCGCCCGCAAAAGGCTTTTGCAGGTAATACCGCCAAGGCAGCAGAAAGGCCAGACATCCCAGGCTGGCCCACAGATAGTTGCAGGCGCCGCACATCCAAAGGTTGGTCTGCCCGAAAGCCGGGCTGATCTCCCACAAAGCCGCCAGGATCAGGGCAAAGGTCACCAGATCATACCGTCCGGTGCAGCGCCCCAGGGCCAGCCGGTAAAGGACCAGCGCCAGGCCCGTATAGGCGGCGGCGTTGCACAGGTTGAACAGGACCTTGGGGAACATGGTGAACCCCTGGGCGAAGAATTTGACCACCACCCGGCCGCTCCATTCATAGTAATGGTAGGCCAGACTTTGCAAAAGCTGGGGCAGACTGTGCAGCCTCAGTCCGGTGTCAAAGGCGTAGGCAAAGGTGAAATCGTCCGCGATGTAGGGAGTGAGGCAGTTGAGCAGAAACATCCACAGAAAAACCACCGCAGCGGCGGCGGCAAACAGCCTTTTCCTCAGTACAGGGACCTTGTCTTGCATAGGCAGTGTCCTCCTGGATTGGTTGATGGACAGCAGAACCAAAAAAGAAAGACCATTGCCGGACCGCAATGATCTTTTTCTCCGGCAGTTCCAAGCCCGGCAGGGCGTGCCGCTGTCTAGGTGTATCTTACTACAACGATGGATTTTTTTCAAGGCGGGGAATTTTTTGCTTGCCATGACGCATAAAATATGCTATTATACTTTATACTCTTTGCACTGCATTACATCCTTGGCAAAAGGGTGTGAGATCAACAGTACAAACTGAGCAGGCGATGCCCTTTTGCGGGCATGGGGCCGGGCCGCACATGCGGCAGCAGATGTGAATGACGGCATCTGTGGGACAGTTGTATGTTCCACAGGTGCCTTTTTCTATACCCTGGTGACCCTGGTGGAACCGTATCTCAATGAGGTGCACATAAGAGAAATACAGTGTGGCCGCCCAGCGGCCCGACAGGAGGCTTCTTTTATGTCAACCCGTTCAACCCACGCAACCGCCCGCCATCTCAATGAGGACGCCGTCATCCGGCGTCTGTCCCTGGTCAGTGTCATCGGCAATGCCGTTCTTTCCGGCTTCAAGATGCTGGCCGGGATCTGGGGCCATTCCGGCGCCATGATCTCCGATGCCATCCACTCTTTCTCGGATGTGCTCACCACCCTCATCGCCTGGATCGGCGTAAAAGTGTCCCGCCGCGCTGCGGACGCATCCCACCCTTACGGCCACGAACGTCTGGAATGTGTGGCTTCCCTGATTCTGGGCGTTGTGCTCATGGCCACCGGCCTCGGAGTGGGCCGCGTCGGCCTGGAAAAAATCTTCTCCGGTCAGTATGAGACCCTTGCTGTGCCGGGCCTCATTGCGCTCATCGCCGCCGTGGTGTCCATCGTCACCAAGGAAGCCATGTACTGGTATACCCGGTATTATGCCAAGCAGATCAACTCCGCCGCTTTCATGGCCGATGCCTGGCACCACCGCTCGGACGCGTTTTCTTCCATCGGTTCGCTCATCGGCATCGGCGGTGCCATGCTGGGCTTCCCGGTGCTGGACTCGGTGGCCAGCGTGGTCATCTGCCTGTTCATCATCAAGGTGGCTTATGACATCATCAAGGATGCCGTGGTCAAGATGCTGGACACCTCCTGCGGCGAACAGTATGAGCAGGAACTCAGCCGGTTTGTCAGCGAGCAGAAGGATGTGGTCTGCGTGGATACCCTCCACTCCCGCATGTTCGGCAACAAGGTCTATGTGGACCTGGAAATCGAGGTGGACGGCCAGAAGACCCTGCAGGATGCCCACGCAGTGGCGGAACGTGTACACACCGAGATGGAGAGCCACTTCCCCGATATCAAGCATGTGATGATCCATCTGAACCCCGCGGCCCAGCCTGGCACTGTGCCGTCCCCTGATACCCTGTAAAAATACAACCGCCCCGGAAGCATCTGGCGCCGGAGCGGTTTTTGTCTGCACGGAGAACGGAACCGCAAAAGGCCAAGATTCCTGCAAATGCAAGACCTGCGCTGATGCCGGAACGGGAATCCCCGGACAAAACTCTGCGGTCCGGCGGTCGGATCTTTGCCGTCAGGCTCTCATTTTGGGCAAGAGCGCAATTCTTGACACAAAGATGCGGTTCGGGTAAGATATAAAATAACAAACGGACGCCTGTGTCTGGTTTGCGATTGCGGCGCAAAATGACGTGCGGCCGTCTCATGGCAGGTGTATGAAGAAGATCTGCCGTGCAGAAGAGGGAAGGATGTAGGAAGGAATTCTATGGATGCAAAGGATTTGTTTACGCGACAGTATCGGCTGACGGACCCGAAGCTGCTGGAAGAGCTGTGTGCTGTTGCGGAAGTGCACACGGTGCCCCGGGGAACGGTATTCCTGCGCGCGGGCCAGATCCAGACTCATGTTTATCTGTTGCTCAGAGGGGTGGCCCGCGGGTATTTTTTGGATATGGACGGCGTTGATCATACCGACTGTTTCTGTTTCCGGTGCGGGACGCCAACCATGCCGCCCTGCTCGTTTGATGAGCCATCGCCGGAAAACCTGGCCGCTGTCACCGACTGCGATTTTGTGGTGATGCCCTTGCAGGAAACCATGCAGCTGGTACATCGGTATCCGGCGCTGACCGAACTGTATGCCCGGTTCTTGACAGACGCCATGCGGCTGCACAACCATACCCGCCATGTAATGTGCAACCTGCCGGCCAAGCAACGGTTTGAATGGTTCCTGGAAGAATACCCGGGTCTGATTTTTGATGTGAACAACCGCCAGATTGCCAGTTTTCTGAGCATGACGCCTGAAACCCTCAGCCGCATGAAGAGCGCTCTGCGCAAGTCGCGCTATGCCGGCTGGCAGGATGCCTGAATCTTTCTGGTCATTTTTTCGGCACGGTCCTTTTCCGGGGATCGTGCCGTTTTTTGTGCCGCCATTTTCTTTTGCTGGGGGGCGTGGTATAATACAGGCAGATTGCGGCAACGCAGGGAGGGAAAACAAATGGCAAAGTCGGTTGTGCGCCGGGCGGCGGTGCTGGCTCTGGCGGCCTGTCTGCTTGCAGGATGTTCGCCATCTTCCTCGGCCCCTGCGGTTGTACCTTCTTCTGAGCCGGAACCCGCCCCGGAAGCCCAACAGACGGAAGGAACTGCTGATATGACCCTGCGGCAAAAGGTGGGTCAGCTGTTTCTGGTTCGTCCGGACGCCCTGGACCCGTCGCTTGCCCAGAATGTCATCGACGATGCCGACGCCGACGGTGTGACCGAAGTCTCCGGTTCCATGCGGGAATTTTTGGAGCAATACCCGGTGGGCGGGGTAGTGCTGTTCGGCAAGAATATCACCGGCAAAGCGCAGCTGCAAACCTTGATCGAAGATCTGCAGGCGGCTTCGGCAGTTCCGCTGCTCATCGGTGTGGACGAGGAGGGCGGTGCCGTGGCACGCCTGGCCAAGGTCCCGGATTTTGATCTGCCTCAATATGAGAGTGCCGCGGCGGTGGGCGCGCAGGGCCCCGCGGCTGTGCGGGAAATGTCGGTGACCATCGGCACCTATCTGGCCGGATACGGCATCTGCCTGGATTTTGCCCCGGTGGCGGATGTGAACACCAACCCGGATAACCCCATCATCGGCACCCGGGCTTTTTCCTCCGATCCCCAGGCGGCGGCCGATTGCGTGACCGCTGCCGTGCAGGGGTTTGAACAGGCGGGGGTACTGTGCTGCCTCAAACATTTTCCCGGCCACGGGGACACCGCCCGGGACAGCCATGACGGCGCCGTCAGCACCGCCAAAACCATGGAAGAGCTGCGCGCCTGTGAGTTCCTGCCCTTTGCAGCGGGCATACAGGCCGGCGCGCCCCTGGTCATGGTGGGCCATATCCAGACGCCCAATGCCGTGACAGGGGAGGAGGCCGGTGTGCCCGCCACCTTCTCCCGCACCATGATCACCGATGTATTGCGCGGAGAACTGGGATTTACCGGTGCAGTGGTGACCGACTCTCTTTCTATGGGCGCGGTGACCGGGAGCTTTTCCCCCGAGGAAGCCGCGGTGCTGGCGTTGCAGGCGGGGGCGGATCTGCTGCTCATGCCGGCCGGTCTGACGCAGGCATATGACGGAGTTCTGGCCGCCGTGGAGGACGGCCGCCTGAGCGAAGAACGCATTGAGGAAAGTGTAAAGCGCATTCTGGCGCTCAAACAGCGGGCGGGATTGCTGGAAGAATCCCTTCCCGCACAGGAGGAGAACACGGATGCAAAAGGATAATATTACCGCCAAGCCGGCCCAAAGCTCCTTAGCCGGGACCTGCGGTGAACGGACCCGCTCCTGGCAGGTGCGGGACTGCGGCGCCAAACCGGCGGCCCGGCCACTGTATGCGGTGGACGGCTGGTTCTTCACCCAGCGGCTTTCGGGCATCCAGCGCTATGCCACCGAGGTGCTGGCGGAACTGGACAAAATCGCCCCGCCCGGTGCTTTGGAGGTGGTGGTGCCGGAAGGCGCGCCCCAGCCGGTGTATGAGAATCTGAAGGTTGTGGTGTACGGCAAACAGAATCCCCTGTGGGAACAGCGGGACTATCCCCGCTACCTGGCCCGGTCCGGCCGCCGGTGGCTGTGCATGTGCAACGTGATCCCTTTGTCTGCCCGCCGTCATGGGGGAATCGTGGTCTGGCATGATGTGTGCTACCGGGCGCGGCCGGACTTTTACCGTGACCCCCGCGGCCGGGCTTCGGCGGCGTGGCACCGGCTGCAGTACCGGGCCATGGCCAGACAGGCCTGCGGCATTGTCACGGTGTCGGAGTTTTCCAAATCCGAGATCGTGAAGTATTATAAGGTGGACCCTTGCCGTATCACCGTCATCGGCAACGCCTGGCAGCATATGGAACGGATCAAGGCCGACCCGAATGTCTTTGCCGACGGGGGAAAGTGGCCTGCTTTGCGGCCGGGGCAGTATTACTTTTCCATGGCCAATCTGCTCAAGAACAAAAACTTCCCCTGGGTGCTGCGGGCTGCCCGGAATGCGCCCGAGGAGACCTTTGCCATTGCAGGAGGCGGCAGTTTGCAGAGCCAGGCCGAAGAACTGGGCCTGGCCGACCTGCCCAACGTGGTTTACCTGGGGTATGTCACCGACGGGGAAGCCAAGACCCTGATGGCACGCTGCAAGGCATTTCTGTTTCCCACTCTGTATGAGGGCTTCGGCATCCCGCCGCTGGAGGCGGTGGCCTGCGGGGCACCGCAGGTGCTGGTCAGCGATACCCCCTGCATGCGGGAAATCTACGGCCCCTGCGCCGGATATATCGACCTGGCCGTCAACCACGGGGATGTGACCAAAGTCACCCCGCCCACAGCAGACCCGGCCGAGCTGCTGGCCAGGTATTCCTGGGCCGAAAGCGCCCGCCGTCTGGCCGGTTTGCTCTTCTGACAAAGAAAAACTTCTATACAGTAAGCCGCCCGACTCCCTGGGTGCACTGGGCAGGGGAGCCGGGCGGCTTTTGCTGTTCTTATTTGCGGTCCATGCTGCGGTATTGCAGGGCTTCCATCAGCTCTGCGGGACCGATGGATTCACTGCCGTTCAGGTCGGTTATCGTGCGGGCTACCCGCAAAATGCGGTCGTAGGCCCGGGCACTGTATCCCATCCGTTCAAAGGCGGTGCGTAGCATGATCTCGGCGGCGGGAACCAGGCGGCAGTATCGGCGCAGCAAGCCGCTGGGCAGCTGGGCATTGCAGCTGATGCCCAACCCTGCATACCGCTCCTGCTGAACAGACCGGGCGGCACTGACCCGGGCCAGGATGGCGGCACTGGGTTCACCGCCCGCCTCGGCGGCCAGAGAATCATACTCCACCGGCCGGACTTCCACATGCAGGTCGATGCGGTCCAGCAGCGGCCCGGAAATGCGCTGGCGGTACCGCTCAATGGCACTGGGGGTGCAGGTGCATTCGTGGCCGGGGCAGCCGTGATAGCCGCACTTGCAGGGGTTCATGGCAGCCACCAGCATGAACCGGCAGGGGTAGGTGGCGCTGGCATGGACCCGGCTCACGGTGATTTTTCCATCCTCCAGGGGTTGGCGCAGCACCTCCAGGGTATCCCGGGAAAATTCCGGCAGCTCATCCAGAAACAGGACGCCATTGTGGGCCAGGCTCACTTCTCCCGGGCGGGCATTGGCGCCGCCGCCTGCAATGGCGGTGGCGCTGACACTGTGGTGAGGGCTGCGGAACGGCCGCGCCTTCATCAGGCCCTGCCCGGCGCGGACCAGCCCGGCCACCGAGTAGATGGCGGTGGTCTCCAGGGCTTCATCGTAGGTCATGGGCGGTAAAATCCCCGGCAGCCGCTTGGCCAGCATGCTTTTGCCGGTGCCCGGCGGGCCCACCATCAGCACGTTGTGACCGCCTGCAGCGGCTACCTCCAGCGCCCGGCGGGCTTCCGCCTGGCCGCGCACATCCGCAAAGTCGGGACCCAGCCAACCGCCTTCGGCGTCATAGCCGTCCGGCTGAGCGGGGCAGAGCCTGGCGGTGCCGCACAGATGCTCCACCACCTCCCGGGCAGTACGGGCAGGATAAACGGTGAGCCCCGGTGCCACGGCGGCCTCGGCGGCATTTTCGGCAGGCAGAAACAGCTCGGTGACACCCGCCTTCTGTGCCGCCAGGGACATGGGCAGCACACCGGGAATGGGCCGCAAAGCCCCGTCCAACCCCAGCTCTCCCAAAAAAGCCTGGTGGGGGGCGGGGGCGGGCAGTTGCCCCTGGG
>CAUEKL010000130.1 GCA_959018215.1 uncultured Gemmiger sp. | reverse complement strand
GGTCCCCCTGTTTTTACTCCGATACCCTCTGCCTTCCCTTTGCCCTGCTGGTATCGTTGGGCTGGACAAAGTACCGTACCGCCGCCAACACCGCGGCGAGGCTGGCCTGGCTGGGATTCATGGCTGTTGCCGCTTTTGTGGGGTACGCCATCAAGGGCAGCGTGGCCGTGGTGCTGGTAGCGGTGGTCATCCAGCTGTTTCTGGAACAAAAAGCCCGCCGGGCAGCCGCCGGGGCCCTGACCCTGCTGCTGGTGTTCGGGATGCTGTTGGGCGCATACCGTGCCTGGCAGCGGACCTTTCTGGATTTCTCGGTGGAAGATGCGGTAGGACTGCCCATTGAGCTGTGGTTTGCCTACGGCAGCGGCGGCGACGGCAACTACAATGACGAGGTCTGCCAGAATGCCAAAAGCCTGGCCACCCTGGACCAGCGCCGCCAGATGCTGCGGCAGTACATCGCTGCTCAGTACGCAGCCCGCACCCCCGTGGGGCAGGCGGATTTCATGACCCGCAAGGCCGTCATCACCTGGGGCAACGGGCTGTATGACGCCCAGGAATTTCTGGCCACACCCCTGAAAGTCAACTGGACCCACCGGTTTATTTTGCAGGGACAGCCCGGGTATATGCCCATGGTCTACTACTGTCAGGCTTACCTGTATTTTGTGATGATCCTGGTCTTGCTGGGCACCGTGGGCGCCGTCCGGCGCGGGAAACCGGGGCCGCTGACCCTGGCACGGGTGAGCGTGTTCGGGCTGATGCTGTTCCTGAGTCTGTGGGAGACGAAGGCCCGGTATTCCTTCCAGTTCACGCCCCTCTTGTTGTTGCTGGCTGCCGCCGCCTTGTGGCAGATATCCAGGGCAGGATTGTCTCAGCCGGAGGAAATACGGGAGGCTGCTCTGGTGGAATAAAAGGACGAAGAAAAGCCGTTCCGGCAGGATTGCCGGAACGGCTTTTTGCGTGCCTGCGGAAAAATTCAGTTTGGCCCATTGACTTTCTCGAATATCGAGAATATACTGAAGATGAAAGAACTCGATATTCGAGATTGCAAAGAAAGAAGGCGGTAGCCATGCCCCGGGAACGGTTCAAGACCCTGACCGAACAGATGTTTTACCTGCTGCTCTGCCTGCGGGAAGAGTGCCGGGGGATGGAGATCCTGGAAAAGGTACGGCAGATGACCGGCGGGCGGGTGAGCATCGGGTCCGGCACCCTGTACGACCTGCTGGAGCAGTTCACCGCCGAAGGCTGGATCGAAGCCACCGGGGCTTTGCGGGGACGGCGCCGCTACCGCATCACCGAAAAAGGGTCAGCCATGCTGGCCAAAGAATACGAACGCCTGCGGGAGCAGATCCGGGATTATGAGCGCTATGCCGGAAAGGAGGCACAGCCATGAGCCGAACGAAACGTCTTTTTGTTCCCTTCTCCCCTTATGACCAACAAGCCATAGAAACGCTGCTGGAACAGCAGGCGGCCCGGGGGTGGCTGCTGACCCAAATGGGAAATTGGGTCTGGACCTTTGCGGAAATACCGCCGCGGCCCCTGCAATTTGCCGTCACCTATTTTTCCAAGGCCACGGAATATGATCCTCTGCCCACTGACGAGCAGCAGGATAAAGAGGCCCTGTGTGCCCAGGGCGGCTGGCATCTGGCCGCCCGGCGGCACGATATGCAGATCTTTTACACCGCCGATGTCGACGCCCTGCCTCTGGAGACCGACCCGGTGGTGCGGGTGGAAAGCCTGTACCGGACCATGGTCCGCCTGACCATCCGGCCGCGGCTGTTTACTCTGGTGCTGTGCCTGTTCTGGATGGGAAAATACTGGCTGGATTTCCGGCAGGATGCCATCCGGTTTCTGTCAGACGGGTTTGACGTTCTCTCCCTGCCGGTGTGGCTGCTGTTGCTGGTTGCCTGTATGGTGGAACCTATCACCTGCCTGGTGTGGCATCGCCGGGCCGTACCCGCCGCCGAGGAGAGCGGTCTCTTTCTTCCGCCCCGGATTCCCACTCGTGTCAGCTGGGTGTTTGTGGCCATAGCCATTCTGTTGTTGTGTCTGGCCGCTTTCGGGTCCCCCCTGCCGCCTCAGTGGTATCTTGCCTGGCTGCTGATCTGTGTGGCAGCCATAGGCGGCGGCACTCTGCTGAGAAAACGCTTGCAACGCCAGGACACGCCCGCCGGGCTCAACAAAGCCGCCACCAGCTTTTTGGTGCTTGCGGTGTATGTGGTGGGGGTTGTGGTCCTGCTTGCCGTGTCCCTCGGCTCCCGACTGGGACAGGCCGACCATGTGGTGGCAGGCAGCTATGAGCAGAACGGCCGTACCTATGATCTCTACAACGATCCCCTGCCCCTGACGGTGGAGGACCTGACCGAAACCGATGCCGTTTATTCCCGGAAAGCCACCACCTACGCCAGTCCTCTTCTGCGTCGGAGCCTGTACGACCAAAGCCCGGTTGTACCGCAGTATGCAGGGGCCCCCACCGTGTGGTACACCATTTATGACACTGATTTTTCCTTTGTGCAGGACATGGTGGTGCACCAGCTGCTGGAGGAACATCAGGATGAAGTCTATGAGGATGGCACTGTATTTCAGGATTCCTATTCTGCCATTGAGCCGGCTCCCTATGGCGTTCAGGCCGCTTACCAACTGCAGCGGAGTTTCCTCGGGCCGGTTCCCACGTATCTGCTGTGCTGGCCGGGCCGGGTGGTGGAACTTCAGTTCGCCTATCTGGTGCCGACCGAAGAACAACTGGCGAAGGCTGCCGGAATCCTGGCCCCCACCGACTGAAGAACCCCTATAAAAAAACAGCGTGCAGGCCGTTGGAGCTTGCACGCTGTTTGCTTGTTGAGGAATCTGTGAATCAGAACAGACCGGTGATGCGGCCCTCGGCGTCGCAGTCAATATCCATGGCCGCGGGATGACGGGGCAGACCGGGCATGGTCATGATGGAACCGCAGATGACCACCACAAAGCCCGCACCGGCGGACAGGCGGACCTCCCGCACATTCATGCGGAAGTGTTCCGGGGCGCCCAGCAGGGATGCGTCGTCACTGAAGGAGTACTGGGTCTTGGCGATACAGACCGGCAGCTTGCCGTAGCCCATCTTTTCCAGTTCGGCCAGCATCTTCTTGGCGGCGGGGGCGTAGGTCACCCCGTCGGCACGGTAGATCTTGCGGGCCACCGCTTCCACCTTGTCGGCCAGAGAGGCTTCCAGGTCGTAGGTGAACTGGATGGGATGGATGTCGGGATTTTCTTCCAGCACCTGCAGAACGGTGTTGGCCAGCTCCTTGCCGCCTTCGCCGCCCTTGGCAAAGACTTCGCTCAACGCGCAGGGCACGCCGGCCTGGGCACAGACATCCCGGATGATCTCCATCTCCTCTTCGGTGTCGGTGGGGAAGGAGTTGATGGCCACGCAGACCGGCAGGCCGAAGCCATTCTTCAGGTTGTCGATATGGCGGGCCAGGTTCACAGAGCCCTTGCGCACCGCCTCCACGTTGGGGGCGTTCAGGTCGGCCTTGGCCACACCGCCGTGGTATTTCAGGGCACGGACGGTGGCCACCAGCACCACGGCGGAGGGGTTCAGACCCGCGTACCGGCACTTGATGTCCAGGAACTTTTCAGCGCCCAGATCGGCCCCGAAACCGGCTTCGGTGACCACATAGTCGGCCAGCTTCAGGCCCAGTTTGGTGGCGGTGACGCTGTTGCAGCCGTGGGCAATGTTGGCGAAGGGGCCGCCGTGGATGATGGCGGGATTGTTTTCCAGGGTCTGGACCAGGTTGGGGTCGATGGCGTCCTTGAGCAGGGCGGTCATGGCACCGGCAGCGCCGATCTCCCCGGCGGTGACCGGCTTGCCGTCAAACGTATAGGCGCAGACGATGCGGGACAGGCGGTCCTTCAGGTCCTGCAGGTCGGTGGCCAGGCAGAAGATGGCCATGACCTCGCTGGCCACGGTGATGTCGAAGCCGTCCTCCCGGGGAGTGCCGTTGACCTTGCCGCCCAGGCCGTCCACGATGAACCGCAGCTGGCGGTCATTCATGTCCATGCAGCGCTTCCACACCACCCGACGGGGGTCGATGTTCAGGGGGTTGCCCTGCTGGATGGAGTTGTCGATCATAGCCGCCAGCAGGTTGTTGGCGGTGCCGATGGCATGGATATCACCGGTAAAGTGGAGGTTGATGTCCTCCATGGGCACCACCTGGGCATAGCCGCCGCCGGCAGCGCCGCCCTTGATGCCGAACACGGGGCCCAGAGAGGGTTCCCGCAGGCAGAGCATGGTCCGCTTGCCCATAGCGCAAAGAGCATCGGCCAGGCCCACACTGGTGGTGGTTTTGCCCTCACCCGCCGGGGTGGGGCTGATGGCGGTAACCAGGATCAGCTTGCCCTGCTTGCCCTCCCCTTTTGCCAGCTTGTGGCTGATCTTGGCCTTGTACTTGCCGTAGGGGATGACATCATCGGCGGACAGGCCCAGCTTGGCTGCTACCTCGGTAATGGGAAGCATGTGGGCGTTTTGGGCGATCTGGATATCGCTGAGCATATGATCTCTTCCTTTCCTTCTCTATGCGCGTAACATTTTGGAAAATAAACGGATACTATGTTGATTGTAACAAACTTTTGGGCAAAATACAAGGATGCAGGAACACGAAGGCCGCTTTGGACGGGTTTTCTTTTGGGACAGGCCATGCTATAATGAAGAACGATCTGCGGGACAGCCCGCAGGAAAGGAGGACCGCGATGCCTGCCAAACTGCAAGAGCGCTTTCCGCTGACGGCCGACCGCCGGGCGCTGGGACAGCGTGTATACTGTACCGCCATCGCCTTGCTGCTGATTCTATCGGAGGTATTCAGTTCCAATATTCAAAGTACTCTGCCCGGGTTCAGCCACTTGGCCCGCCTGGGGCTGACCGGTCTGGGCGCCTTGCTGCTGGCAGTCAAATGCCTGCTGCTGACCCGGTATGAATACCGGTGGCAGTGGGTGGTGGGCTGCGCAGCCGTTGCTTATTCGGCGTTTGCGGCCCTGCACGGGGATGATATCTGGTTTTTGCTGGCAGTGCTCATTGGGCTTGGTGCCAAGGATGTGGACCTGCGCACGGCGCTGCGGGTCTATCTGGGTACAGCCGCCGCCTGCCTGATACTGGTGCAGCTGCTGCACTATACCACCTCCCTGATGCCGTTCAATATGTATGCCCGCAACTGGGATTACGGGTACGGGCATTACAACGGGTACGGTGCCCGGCTGCTGGGTGTGTTTTTTGCCTGGGGCTGGCTGCGCTGGCCCCGACTGCGTTGGTTTGACTGGGCGGGACTGACCGCCCTGGCCGCTTACACCCTGTTTGTGCCCCGCTGTCGCGGCGCCGGTATGGCCATGCTCCTGCTGCTGGTACTGTTTGCGGTGCAAAGATTTCTGCCCCGCTTTTTTGAAAGCCGCATCTGGCACGGTTTTGTGCTGGCTCTGTATCCGCTGCTGACGGTCTTCAGTCTGATAACCGGGTATCTGTTCAATCCGGCCGACCCCAAGGCAGTTTTCGGTCTGTATACCCTGAACCGGGCGTTCTCCGGGCGGCTGGAAATCTGGCATCATGTGTTCTGGGCTTTTGAGTATGTACACCCCGCAGAGGACGGCGCCGAAGCCTGGCTCCATACCGATATGCCCAACGTAATCACCCTGTTGGGCGGTTTTGCCACCGATGCGGATGTGCACCATTCCATTGATAACACCTATCTGGCCCTGGTGATGAACAAGGGTCTGCTGGGAGCCGTTCTGGTGGCGGGCGTCACCCTGTTTTTGCTGTGGCGGCTGTGCCGGGGCAGGCATACCGGGGAGACCCTGCTGATGGTCGCCATGCTGTGCTACCTGCTGATGGAGAACAAGCTGTTCCTGTTTTCTGCCAATCCGCTTCTTCTTTTGCTGCCCTGTGCTCTGCTCACACCACGGGGTGCGCCGCTGCCCCCCCTGTGCCCCAAACCGGATGTACGGGTCAAGGAACCTGCCGCCGTATAAACTTTTTTTCATGACAAAAGGACACCGCCCGGCAGGGCAGTGTCCTTTTTCTTTGACTGTATGACGGGATCAGTCCTTTTCCACCATATCCATGGCAAAGAGAGCCGCGCCCAGAGCGCCGCACAGCTGGGCCCGCTCATCCACCACCAGGGTGGTGCCCAGCTTTTCTTCCAGAGTCTTGACCAGGCTTTCGTTCTTGGAAACGCCGCCGGTCATCATGTAGCGTTCCTCCCCGCCCACACGCTTGGCCAGGGCGGCGGTCTTGGAAGCCACCGCCTTGTTCAGGCCGTGGACGATATCGTCGGTGTCCTTGTTCTGAGCAATGAGGGAGACGACCTCCGACTCCGCAAAGACGGTGCACATGCTGGAGATGGTGATATCTTCCTTGTATTTCAGGCCCTTGTGGCTCATCTCATCCAGGCTCATCTCCATGGTACGGACCATCATCTCCAGGAAGCGGCCGGTACCGGCGGCGCACTTGTCGTTCATGACAAAGTTGACCACGGCGCCGTTCTCATCCAACCGGATGACCTTGCTGTCCTGGCCGCCGATGTCCACCACCGTACGCACCGAGGGGTCCAGGAAATGAGCGCCCCGGGCATGGCAGGTGATCTCAGTGATGCTCTTGTCCCCTTCGGTGATGGCGGTGCGACCGTAGCCGGTGGTGACCATGGCGTCGATGTCCTCCCGCTGGAGGTGGGCTTCCTTCAGCGCTTCCTCCAGGGCACGCTCGGCGCCGGCGGCGGCACCTGCGCCGGTGGGCAGAATGATGCCGGTAACGATCTTCTGATCCTTGTCCAGAATAACCACGTCGGTGCTGGTGGAGCCGCTGTCAATGCCC
>CAUEKL010000129.1 GCA_959018215.1 uncultured Gemmiger sp. | reverse complement strand
GCTCGGCCAGTTCCTGGGGCATGCCGTGGCGGGTGGCCTTGTAGCCGTCGTAGGCGTTGTGGCGGAAGGTGGGAGCACGCTCGTCCCAGGCAATGGCCACAGCGTCGGGGCTGTGGTTTGCCAGCAGATTCAGAAGAATATTCTGGAATCCGAAAATGGCATTGGTGTACTTTCCATCCTTGGTGGTCAGCACCCGGATGCCGAAAAAGGCGCGGTTCAAAAGGCTGTTGCCATCCAGTACCAGCAGTTTCATCTTGTCCTCCGTTGTAAAAGTTCGGCTCAGACAGCCGCAACCAGTATAGCACAAATTGCGAACTTGTGGGGAGTGTGGTACAATAATCTGACCGGGCGCGCGGCGCCCGTACCGTTTTGTAAGAAAGAGGTCCCCATGCAGTTACGAAATCTGAACATCCCGGCAGGGGCGGCGTTTGCCCCCATGGCCGGATTGTCCGACGCCGCCTGCCGTCATCTGATGATGCGGCACGGGGCGGCGTGGAGCGTCAGCGAGATGGCCAGTGCCAAGGCCATCACCTTCGGCGATCATAAAAGTGTGCAGCTTTTGCGGGATGAGCATCCCGGCGGGCTGTACGCCATCCAGCTGTTCGGCAACGAGCCGGAAATTCTGGCTCATGCCATTGAAATTGTGCGGGAAAAGGGTGTCAAATTCGATATCTTTGATATCAATATGGGCTGCCCGGCGCCCAAAATTACCGGCAGCGGGGCGGGCAGCAAGCTGATGTTGGACCCGGCCCTGTGCGGGGCGATGGTCAAGGCAGCCCGGCAGGCCCTGGGCCCCGACACCCCCCTCACCGTCAAGATGCGCATCGGCTGGGACGAGGAACACCTGACAGGCCCCCAGGTGGCCGCCGCCTGTGAAGAAAACGGCGCCGATCTGTTGGTGGTGCACGGCCGTACCCGGGAGCAGATGTACATTCCGCCGGTGAATGTGGAAGCCATCGCTGCCATGAAACGGGCGGTGTCCATCCCGGTGCTGGCCAACGGCGACATCACCACCGCCGAGGGTGCCATGGAAATGATGCAGCGCACCGGCTGCGACGGCGTCATGATCGGCCGGGGCGCCTTGGGGGACCCCTGGCTGTTTGAGCGGGTGCGGGCCGCCATGCTGGGCCAGCCCCAGCCGGCGGAACCCACCCTCAACCAGCGGATGACCGCCCTGCGCAACCAGATCTATGAGATGTGTGAGGAAAAAGGGGAGTGGGCAGCCATGCCCCAGGCCCGCAGCCAGGCCATGCACTATATGAAAGGGCTGCGGGGGGCAGCAGCCCTGCGTCGTGCCTGCGCCACCCTTTCCCATTTCGAGGATGTGGACAAACTCATCGACGCGGTCTACCGCTGCCAGGAATAAAGCTTAAAACCGGCCACGGGTCAGCTCATCCAGATTCTGGGTGTAGCAGGGGAGCATGTGTTCCATAAAGTAGTCGGCTTCGGGGCAGTGCATCTCCTCCAGCGCCTTGCGCTGCTGGGCCATGGCAGCCTCAAATTCCCGGTTGCCCGCCTGGCTTTCCTCCATGCACTTGATCAGGGCTGAAAGCCGGTCCGCCGCCTTCAGCAGCTTGCGCTCGGCGTCGGAAAGCACCGTGCCCGTCAGGTACAACACCCCGGTGTTCTGCAATTCCGGGGGCAGCAGCCCGGCCATGGCCCGGGCACTCTCGGCCTCCACCGCCTTGTAGGCGGTGCGCAGGGCGTCGTTTTTGTACTTCACCGGCGTGGGCATGTCCCCGGTCAGAATCTCCGGGGCATCGTGATACAGCGCCGCCGTGGCCACCGTGTCCGGTCGGATGCCTGCCCCCGTGCCGGTGCAGTTCTGGGCAATCAGGCACAGGGTGTGGGCAATGAGAGCCGTGTCGGCAGTATGCTCGCTCAGGCTTTCGGGGCGGCCGTTGCGCATCAGGGCCCACCGGGTGATGTATTTCATCCGCCCCAGCAGGGCGTTGAAGGGAAACGTTTGCATCTGAACAGGTCCTTTCTTTTACAGTAGATTCAGTATACCACATTCCCCGGCGTTGGAAAACGGTTTTTCCGCTCAAAGGAGGGTTTTGCCATGCCGTTGCTGCCTTTGCGTGCACGCCGCACCTGCTACTGGCAGGTGTTCGGTCTTTGTCTGGTGCTGGCGGCTGCACTGTTTGCGCCCCACTGTATTATTGACGGGGTCACCGGCGGGTTCTTTCATTATGCGGGTGATTTCAACGACCAGATGATCCCGTTCTACGCCTATGCCAACGATTTCGTCAAACAGGGCGGTTCCTTCAGCTGGGCCACCGATCTGGGCAGCGGATTCATCAACGCCTACTCCTATTATTGCCTGGGGTCGCCCTTCTTCTGGCTGACCATCCTGATCCCCGCCCGGTGGATGCCTTTCACCATGGTGCCCATGCTTTGTCTGAAATTCGCCGTGGCAGGCGGCGGGGCCTACCTCTGGATGCGCCGCTGGTTGCACAGCGAGGAATGGAGCATCATCGGCGGTGTGTTGTACGCTTTCTGCGGCTTCAACGTCTACAACATCTTCTTTTATTTCTTTTTGGACGCTCCGGCCCTGTTTCCCTATATGCTCACCGCCCTGGATGAAGTGGTGCTGGACCGCAAATACGGCCGGTTTCCCTTCTGGGTGGCGCTGAACCTGCTCAACAATTACTTTTTCTTTGCGGGGCAGGCGGTGTTCCTGCTGCTCTATTTTGTCTGCCTGTGCGTTACCAAACGCTATCGGATGCACCTGCGCCTCTTCGGCCGCCTGGCCTGGGAAACCCTGCTGGGCTGTGCCATGGGGTGCGTGCTGCTGATCCCGGCGGCCCTGTCCCTGCTGCAAAATCCCCGTACCATCGACCCGTACACCGGGTACGGGTACCTGGTGTACGGCAAACCCCAGCAGTATCTGGCCATCCTGTACAGTGCCTTTCTGGCGCCGGATGCCCCTTATCTCACCGACCTGTTCACCGAGGGCATCACCAAGTGGACCAGCCTGACGGTGTATCTGCCGGTGGTGGGCATCGGGGCGGGGCTGGCTTTCTGCCGGGTGTGGCGGCGGCACCCCTTTGCCCGCATTTTGCAGGTGTGCGTGGTCTGTGCTTTTGTGCCAGTCCTCAACAGCGCGTTTTATGCCCTCAATTCCAGCTATTATGCCCGCTGGTACTACATGCCCATCCTGGTTCTGTGTGCGGCCAGCGTCATGGCCCTGCGCCATGAAGGGGTGCGGGAAACCGAGGTCCCCCGGGCTCTGATTCCGGTCACATTGATCACGGTGTCCGCGGTGGCTTTTGCCCTGGTGCCCAACACCGACGAGGACGGCAACTTTGTGCTGGGGGTGGTGGACAACCAGTACCGCTTCTGGGGGCTGTTTGTCCTCAGCCTGCTGGGGGTGGGGCTGTTTGCCTTGCTGCTGCGGTATGGCAGGCGGCATCCCCGGCGCTTTTCCTCGGCGCTTCTGGCCTCCATTCTGGGCTTTACCTTTTTATATGGGACCGTGCATATCTCCATCAGCAAATACGGTCAGTGGGACCATGATCTGGACTATCCCGCCGAGACCTGGGGAGATGTGGACGAACTGAATGCCGTCCTGCCCGCAGACGGCTTTTACCGGCTGGACGCCTACGATTGCTACAACAATATGGGCATCTGGCTGGACAAGAGCTGTATCCAGTGCTTCCATTCCACGGTGGCGCCCCATATTCTGGAGTTTTATCCCTCGGTGGGGGTCACCCGGGATGTGAGCTCCAAGCCTGCTGTGGACCTGTACGCTTTGCGGGGACTTCTGAGCGTGCGCTATACCCTGGTGCCGGAAGACAAGGTCGCCGACTGGGAGTCCGATATGACCCGCAGCTGGGCTCTGGTCAGCTCCACCGACCATTATGCCGTCTATGAAAATCAGGACTGGGTGCCCATGGGGTTTACCTATGACTACTACATCACCCCCGACCGGTTTGACAATCTGCCGGAAAACGAGCGCGCCCAGGTGCTGATGAAAGCCCTGGTTCTTACCGAGGAGCAGGTGAAAGACTGGGGGGCTTCTCTTCAGCCGCTGCCGGAGGACCTGCTGGAATCCCGGGACTACGAGACCTATGTGCAGGACTGTGCCGACCGCCGTTCCAGCGGTGTGACCGGTTTTACCGCCACCCGCACCGGCTTTTCGGCAATGAGCAGCCAGCAGGAGGCAACCCTGGTCTTTTTCAGCGTCCCCTATGATGACGGCTTCACCGCCACCGTCAACGGGCAGGAGGTGCCCATCCTCAATGTGGACAACGGCCTGATGGCCGTGCCGGTGCCGGCAGGGGAGAGCAAGATCCTCTTTACCTACCACACCCCCGGCCTGCCGGTGTCGGTCCCCGTCAGCCTGGGGGCCCTGGCTGTGTATGGACTTTATCTGCTGGCCCTGCGCCGCCGTAAAACACCCCAGACAAATACCCGATAAGGGTTTGTATAGAAAAGGTCAATTCAGTGAGAAAAGGAGAAACCATGAGCAACTACGCCGAACAAATCGCACAGGAACTGTCCCTGTCCGCCAAAAACGTCCAGGGTGCCATCGACCTGATCGACGCAGGCAACACCATTCCCTTCATTGCCCGCTACCGCAAGGAGGCCACCGGTTCCATGGACGACCAGGCCCTGCGCACCCTGGGGGACCGCCTGGAATATCTGCGCGGCTTGGATAAGCGCAAGGGGGAGGTGGAATCTTCCATCACCGAGCAGGGCGCCATGACGCCGGAACTGGCCGCTGCTCTGTCCGGGGCCAAGACCCTGGCGGAAGTGGAGGACCTCTACCGCCCTTTCAAGCCCAAGCGCAAGACCCGGGCCAGCATCGCCCGGGCCCGGGGCCTGCAGCCGCTGGCGGATGCCATTCTGGCCCAGAAAGCGGAGTTTGACCCCGAGAAGGAAGCAGCCGCCTACTGCAATGAGGAAGTGCCCGACGCCGCGGCCGCTCTGGCCGGAGCCCGGGATATCATTGCGGAGCATATCTCCGACGATGCCCGCTGCCGCGCCGAACTGCGCCGGTATTACAAGGCGTTCGGTCAGATCAAGAGCGTGCAGGCCAAGAAGGAGGACAGCGTCTACGCCCAGTATTATGAGTACAGCGAGCCCCTGTCCAAGATCCCCGGCCACCGGGTGCTGGCTCTGGACCGGGGCGAGCGGGAAGGCTTCCTCAAGGTCAGCATTGCCGTGGACACCGAGCGTGCCGCCGCCATTGTGGCCTGGATGTTTGCCCGCAAAAAGACCGGCGGCGCCAGCGCGCTGGTGGTGGAAGAAGCCGCCAAGGATGCGTACACCCGGCTGATTCATCCCAGCCTGGAAAACGAACTGCGGGCCGATCTGTCCGCCAACGCAGCGGAAGGGGCCATCTCGGTCTTTGGGGACAACCTGCGCCAGCTGCTGCTCCAGCCGCCCATCCCGGGCAAGGTGGTCATGGGCCTGGACCCCGGCTACCGTATGGGCTGCAAGGTGGCGGTGGTGGACCCCACCGGCAAGGTGCTGGACACCGGCGTGGTCTACCCGGTGCCGGAATTCAAGAAGGTGGATCAGGCAAAGGCCAGAATCAAGGCCATGGTGCTGCAGCATCATGTGGAGCTCATGGCCATCGGTAACGGTACTGCCGGTCATGAAACGGAGGAATTTGCCGCCCAGGTCATCCGGGAACTGGCGGCCGAAAAGGGCCTGCACCTGCAGTATATGGTGGTCAGCGAGGCCGGTGCCAGCGTGTACTCCGCCTCCAAGCTGGCGGCAGAGGAGTTCCCTCAGTTCGATGTGAACCTGCGCAGCGCCGTGTCCATTGCCCGCCGTCTGCAGGACCCCCTGGCCGAACTGGTCAAGATCGACCCCAAGGCCATCGGCGTGGGTCAGTACCAGCATGACATGCCCCAGAAACGCCTGACCGAAACCCTGGACGGCGTGGTGGAAGACTGCGTCAACTCGGTGGGGGTGGACCTGAACACCGCTTCCGCACCGCTGCTGCGTCGTGTGGCGGGCATCACCGCCGCCACCGCCAAGAACATCGTGGCCCGGCGGGAGGAGGAGGGCGCCTTTACCTCCCGTGCCCAGCTGAAAAAGGTCAAAGGGCTGGGGCCCAAAGCCTTTGAACAGTGTGCCGGCTTCCTGCGGCTGCCCGGCGCCAAGAATCCCCTGGACGGCACCGCCGTTCACCCCGAAAGTTACGCCGCCGCCAAAGGATTGCTGGACGCCTGCGGCTACACCGCCGCCGACATCGGCACCGACACCATGCAGGAACTGCCCAAGCGCATCAAAACCAAGGGCACAGCCGCCTTGTGTGAAGTCCTGGGCGTGGGTGAACCCACCCTGCTGGATATTGCGGCGGAACTCTGCCGTCCCGGCCGGGATGTGCGGGACAGCCTGCCCAAGCCCTTGCTGCGCAGCGACATTATGGGTATGGACGACCTGAAGCCCGGCATGGAGCTTACCGGAACGGTGCGCAACGTCATTGACTTCGGTGCGTTTGTGGATATCGGAGTGCATCAGGACGGGCTTGTGCACATTTCCCAAATCTCCGATCGCTTTGTCAAACATCCCCGGGATGTGCTCAAAGTCGGTCAGGTGGTCAAAGTGAAAATCCTGCAGGTGGATACGGCAAAAAAGCGCATTGCACTGACAATGAAGGGGGTTGCACAGTAAAAAAAAGGCAAAAACGGGAAGGATAACCGAAAAAGCTTTTCATTATGGAGTATTGTTGTTCTTTTTCTATGTACAAAACATAGGGTCAATGCGCAAAATATGGAAAAAATGGCCCAAAACCATAAAATAGCAGGCTAAAAAATAAAATAGACCATTTATATAAATAAAAGCCTGTGATAAATCGATGAATGTGTTCATAAAAAATTGTAAGAGCCGACAAAACCCCAA
>CAUEKL010000128.1 GCA_959018215.1 uncultured Gemmiger sp. | reverse complement strand
CCGCGTCGCTTTCGTTGTAGGCGAAGCGGGCATCCTCCGCCGAAAGGGGCAGGGGGATGGTGTAATCGGCAAAGCCGATCTCGCTGCTCTTCTCCTGGGCCGGGGTCACCGAACGAATGACGATGCCCCGGGGCATGAAGGGCTGCAGGGTCTCTTTCCAGGCGGTCAGGTCCGGGTTTTCCTCGGCGGTCTTGACCTCGCAGCTCTCGCACAGGCTTTCCTGCCCCAGAGAGAGGGGGCTGGCAAAGGACAGATAAATATGGGGGTTGAACCCCTGGGTGTAATACACCGGCAGGCCGCTGCGCTTGAGGATGCGCTGGAACACCCGCTGCAGGTCCAGCAGCGAGATGTAAGCGGCCTCGGCCCGTTTTTCAAAGCTGATTCTGATCGTAAGCAAAGCACGGCCCTCCCAGCAGTTTGTTGGCTCCGCAGCCGCTGCACTGGCGGTTGCAGGGCTGTGTGGTTTCGGCACGCAGCGCCTTCTGGTATTCCCGGGCCAGGAAGGCCTGGCTGACCCCCACATCCAGGTGGGACCAGGGCGTCACCTCGTCCAGGGCCAGGGTGCGGTAGTTGTAGAAGTCGGGGTCGATGCCGCATTCCACAAAGGCCTGGAGCCAGCGGTCGTAATCGAAGTATTCCTCCCAGGTATCAAAGAAGGCGCCGTGGTTGAAGGCGGTCTCGATGACCTTGCCCAGGCGGCGGTCCCCCTTGGCAAAGATGCCTTCCAGCACGCTGGTGGCGCTGTCGTGGTAGTTGACCTTGATCTTGCGGGAGTGCACACAGCTGAGCAGATACTTCTGCTTTTCCCGCAGCTGTTCCCGGGTGTCCTGGGCGCAGAACTGGAAGGGCGTGTCCGGTTTAGGCACAAAGCAGGCCACGCTGATGGTCACCTGCACCCCCTTGCCTTTGGGACGGTCGGGAATTTTATAGAACAGGTCCACCACCTGCTGGGCGGTGTCCGCAATGCCCTTGATGTCCTCCATCGTCTCAGTGGGCAGGCCCATCATGAAGTAGAGTTTGACCGAGGTATATCCTTCGCTGAAAGCAATGCGGCAACCCCGCTCGATCTGGTCCCAGGTCACGTTCTTGTTGATGACATCCCGCAGGCGCTGGGTGCCCGCTTCCGCCGCAAAGGTCAGGCCGCTCTTGCGCACCCGGGTGGTCTTTTCCACCAGAGACTCAGAGAAGTTGTCCACCCGCAGCGAGGGCAGGGACAGGCTGACGTGGTCGGCCTCCGCCCAGGAATTGAGGTTGTCCAGAATTTCCTCCAGCCGGGAATGGTCGGAGGTGGACAGGCTGGTCAGACTCAGTTCATCATAGCCGGTGTTGCGGCACAGGATCCGGGCACAGTCGCTGATGAGTTTGGGGGAACGTTCCCGGAAGGGGCGGTAGATCTGCCCGGCCTGGCAGAAGCGGCAGCCGCGCACGCAGCCCCGCAGCACCTCCACGCTGGCCCGGTCCTGGATGGCGCCCACGATGGGCACTACAAAGTTTTCCGGCGGCGGGAAGGAATCCATATCCTTGACGATGGCCTTGGTCACCTTTTCCGGCACACCGGGGCGGTTGGGTCTGATGGAGCGGATGCGGCCGTCTTCCTCATAGGTCACATCATAGAAGGACGGCACGTACACGCCGGGAATCTGGGCCAGGTTCAGCAGCAGTTGTTCCTTGTTCAGGCCGTTCTTTTTGGCATACTCCACGGCGGCGCACACATCCTGCAGCATCTGTTCGCCTTCGCCCAGCTGCATGATATCGAAGAAATCCGCCATGGGTTCGGCATTGCACACGCAGGGGCCGCCTGCAATAACCAGCGGCCAGCGCTCGTCCCGGTCGGCGGCGCGCAGGGGGATGCCGGACATGCGCAGCATGGCCAGGATATTGGTGTAGCACAGCTCATATTCCAGGGTAAAGCCGACGATATCAAAGGCGGGGAGGGGGTGCTTGCTTTCAAGGCAGTAGAGCGGAATGTCCAGCCGCTCCATCTGCTCCTTCATATCCACCCAGGGCATGAAAGCGCGCTCACACCACCAGTTTTCGTGGCGGTTGAGCAGTTCATACAGGATCTTTTCCCCCAGGAAGGACATGCCTACCTCGTAGGTATCGGGGAAGCAGAAGGCCATGCGCACATCGACCTTGCTTTTATCCTTATAGGTGCAGCCCGGTTCGCCGCCGGTGTAGCGTCCCGGCTTCTGGACCAGGCTGAGGGCTTCTTTGAGCTGGTGGGAGAACTCTGTCATAGTGTCCTATCCTTCCATGATTTTTTATATCTGCTATTGTACCCGATTCCCCTGCCAAATGCAAATGGATTCAAAAATTCCGGAACAGCCGGGCCCCGTCCAGCCCGGGCAGGGGCAGAAGGTGAAAAAGTCCCAGCAAAAGATTGGCCGAAACAAACCAGTATCCGTTATAGGTATAGCCCCACCGGTCCATGCACAACACCCCCGCCGCGCACAGCAGCAGGTTGGTCACAGGACCTGCCGCGGCCAGCAGTTTTTCCCTGGCCGGAGGCAGTGCGATCCCCCGCATGCACAGGCAGATGCCCAGAGCCGACACTTCCAGCCGGGGCATCCGCCGCACCAGCACTCCCCATGCCAGCAGGTGTCCGGCCTCGTGCAGAACGGCGCACAGCAATCCCCACCGCAGAATCCCGGTGTGATCATATAAAAGGGAGAGGGCCAGCAAAAACAGGGACACCCCCGGCGCCCGCAGGCGCACCGGGACATCAGAGGGCGTCTTCCAGCGCCTGGGCGGGATCATAGCGGATGCCCTCATGAAACAGCTCAAAATGCAGGTGGGGCCCGGTGACGTTGCCGGTCTGCCCCGAAGCGCCGATCACCTGCCCCTGCCGCACACTCTGCCCCCCGTGCACATACAGATACTTCATATGCGCGTAAAGAGTCTCGTCCCCGTTGGCGTGCAGGATGCGGACGTAGTTGCCGTAGCTGGCATGAGCGGCCGCCACCCGCACCACGCCGTCCGCCGCCGCAAACACCGGGGTGCCTTCCGCAGCGGAGAGGTCGGCGCCGGTGTGGAACTCCTCCCCTTCCCCTGTGACCGGGTCGGTCCGCCACCCGTAGCCGGAGGTCCCGGCGCCGATGCCATCCGGCAGCGGAAACACCAGGGAAAAAGGCGGCAGGTAGCATTCGGTGCTGCTGCCCGCCGGGGCGGGTTTCTTGGCGGCATGCACCGGCCGGGCAGTTTCTGCCGTGGCAGGCTCCGCCGCGTTCAGCTCCCCCATCACCTCCTGCACCGACTGCCATAAATCCGCACACGCCTGCTGGGTAAACTTGAGAAAATTCCGGTTCTCGGCAAAGACCTCCGGCCCCGGGGCCTGCATGGCGGTTTCGTAGCCGATGCGCAGCTGCCGGTACACCGGCCAGCCCATGAATCCGGCCGTATACAAAAAGCCGAACAGAAGCAGGCACAGAATGATCTGGACAAGCAGCACATAGTCCCCCTGTTTTTCCGGCTTTGATGCTGCCGGTTTTGCCGTCTCCGTCCGGGGTGGCGTCGGTTTCGGCGTTGCGTTTTCCCACATGGTCTTTTCCTCCCCCATGGGGCAGCACTGCCCGGCCGCCCATGAAACAAGGTATGCAAAAAAACGTGCGGGTATGTGCGGACAAAGCAAGACCCGGAACAGGCTCTCGCATAAGAGTTCCCGTTCCGGGTCGCTTGTACAGAATGGTATGCCGACTCAGTCGCCCAGCGCCTTGTGCAGCATTTCCAGGCGTTCTTCCAGGCCTTTTTTGGGCTTGGCAAACAGGCCCATGCCCGCCACTTCCATGGTACATTCCAGGCTGGTAGCGTCGCCGCCGCCCAGCAGGATTGCGGTGAAGGAACCGCTGATCCGGCCGCGGGTGAAGGTGCAGCGCAGACGGCGGGGCTTTTCCGCCTCCACGATCTGCACTTCGGTCACACTGCCGTCCTTGTTCTTTTCCTGAATGTGCTGGCCGTCGGAATCGATGACCGCCTCATTCAGGTCGGTGCGCCAGTGATTGAGGTTCGGGTTGGTCAGGTACAGCCACACCTTGGCAGGCGGGCAACTGTAACTGGCAGTGACAACGCAGGTTTTCATGGTTTTGCTCTCCCCTTATTTTTTCCTGATACCAATGCCCGGGTTTACTTCTTGTTGTTGCCCAGGCCGCGCAGACTTTCAAACAAACCGCGGAACCGGGCGCTGTCCCGGCGCACCTGGGGATGCGGGCGGGGCGCCGTGACCGAAGAAACCGGTTTGCGCACCGGCGCCGGGGTCTGTTCCGGCGGGTCCAGACGCTCAAAGGCATGCTGGAAATAGCCATACATGGCCATCTGGCTGTCCACCGGCGGTTCGCCCTCGGCGGGCTTGACCTTGGTGTAGCTGCCGTCCGGTTGCATGACCCGGGCGTTGACGGTATCCCGCAGCTGCAGGTCCAGAATGCCCCGCAGCTGCCGGGCAATGCGCTTGTCATCTACCCGGACGCCCACTTCCACACGGCGCTCGGTGTTGCGGGTGAGGAAGTCACCGGAGGCGATATAGATGTGCATATCCTCCCCGTCACCAAAGCAATAGATGCGGGAGTGTTCCAGATAGCGGCCCACAATGCTGCGGATGTGCACGTTCTCGGTCTTGCCGGGCACTCCGGCACGCACGCAGCAGATACCGCGGACGATCATATCCACCCGAACGCCCGCACAGCTGGCCTCGCTGATCTTCTCGATGATCTGGGGGTCGTTGATGGAGTTGTTCTTGAGGATCATGGAGGCGCGCTCACCCCGGCGGGCCTTGGCGATCTGCTTATCCATCTCGGCCAGCAGAACCGTCTTGAACCGCAGCGGAGCCACCAGCATGGTGTCGGCCTCACTGGTCAGGCGCTGCAGGGCCATGTTGTTGAACACGGCGCTGGCTTCCTCGCCGATTTCCTGGCGGGAGGTAATGAAGGAAAGGTCGGTGTACTGCTCACTGGTCTTTTCGTTGTAGTTGCCGGTGCCGATCTGGGTCAGGTAATGGTACTTGCCGTCCACCTTGCTGGTAATCAGGGTCAGCTTGGAGTGGACCTTGTAATCATCAAAGCCGTAAAAGACGGTGCAGCCCGCCTCCTCCAGCTGTTTGGACCAGTCGATGTTGTTCTGCTCGTCAAAGCGGGCGCGCAGCTCCACCATGGCCACCACTTCCTTGCCGTTTTCGGCGGCGGCGATCAGGGCCTGGACGATCTGGGAGTCGCTGGCCATGCGGTACAGCGTCATCTTGATGGAGACCACGTTGGGGTCGGCACCGGCCTTGAGCAGCATCCGGATGAAGGGACGGATGCTCTGATAGGGGTAGGCGATGAGCACGTCATGCTCGTGGGCCTCTTTATACAGGTCGTAGCCGGCGGGCGCCTGGATGGGCCGGGCCACCGGATAGAACAGCGAAGCATTGCCGTCTGCGGAGATACGGCTGGCCAGACGGAACAGGCAGCCGGAATCCAGGGGGGACGTCTGCACATAGCAGCGGTCCGCCGGGACCACCAGCTTATCCCGCAGGAACTTGACGATATCCTGCGGACCTTCCGGCCAGAACTGCAGGCGCACGGCCGCCAGCTTGCGGCGCTTTTTCAGCAGCTCGCTCATCACATCGCGGAAGTCGATGTCATGGTCCATCATGCCCTCGTCCACCGTGATGTCGGCGTTGCGGGTGACCCGGAACAGGCAGGATTTCTGCACCGCATTCTTGCGGAAGATGGCCGAAGCGTAATGGGCAATGAGCTCTTCCACAAAGGCGAAGTAGGTGGTGTTGCCGTCCTTCATGTACAGCACCCGCTCAAACTGGTTGCTGATGGGGATGATGCCGTAGTGCACACCGTCCGCCTTGGTGTACAGCTGCACGATGAAGTAGATCTCCTTGTTGCGCAGGAAGGGGAACGGATGGCGCTGGTCCACGATCTGCGGGCTGAGGATGGGGAAGATCTCCCGCTGGAAATAGGCTTTCCAGAAGTGCTCCTGCTGTTTGTCTAGCTTGTTGAAGTCCAGCTTCTTGTAGCCGTTGTCCGCCAGCGCACTGACCAGATGCTGCCAGTATTTATCGCACTTGGTCTGCAGTTCGGCCACACGGGGGGTGATGGCGGCGATCTGCTCCGAAGCGGTCATATGGGTGACAATATCCAGCTTGTTGTTCTTGAGAAGGGTCTGGTCATACAGCGACCCCACACGCACCATGAAAAATTCATCCATGTTGCTGCCAAAGATAGCCGCAAACTTGATGCGCTCGCCCAGGGGTACGCTTTTTTCCTTGGCCAGCGCCAGCACCCGGCTGTCAAAGTCCAGCCAGCTCAATTCACGATTGATAAAAATACTCTCGGTCGTGTCCAAAACAACGCCCTCCTTTTTAAAATTCGGGGTTCAGGGTCAGGCAGTCGGCCCACTCTTTTACCATCTGTATGGTAATGCCCGGCACATCAGCCATATCTTCCGCACAGAGAAACGGACCGTTTTTTTGACGGTAGTCCAGAATGGCCTCCGCCTTTTGCTGCCCAACGCCGGGCAAGGTCATCAGCTCTTCCAGATCGGCGGTGTTGGGGTTCACAGACAGTTGTGATGTGCAAACGGCTTCTTTTTGTCGGATTCCATATCCCGGCTGCCACACCGGTGCAATGAGGAAGCAGGCCCCCAAAAGGATCGCCAGCATCCCCGTCACCGTCACGCCAAGCAGCAGGGCGGCATCCCGCCGGGTGGTCTGTTTCAAATCCGACACCTCGCTTTGAAGCGGCAGACTGCCACTATGTTGTCATTATAGCATGGTTCGGCGGCGTTTTCACCCCAAAACGAAAGATTTTTCCGCGATTTTACAATCCCATTTTGTCGAAGGCGCATCTTTGCTTTTTTCGTTCGCTGCGGTATAAGAAAGTTTATCTGTACCCTACCCACATGCGCA
>CAUEKL010000127.1 GCA_959018215.1 uncultured Gemmiger sp. | reverse complement strand
GTTTCTATGCTGGACTTTCTGAAAGAAGAAGGGGTGGACCCGGCGGTCATCCAGGGCATTGCGGATTTCCGCGCCGAACATCCTGTGCCCCAGGGCATGGCCGACCGGGTGCCCGACCCCCGCTACCGCTACTACGGCCGGGAGGTGTGGAACCGGGCCGCCACCGTCCTGCTGTGCGGGGAGAACCTGCTGCTGGCCGGGCCCAAGGCCACCGGCAAGAACGTGCTGGCCGAAAACCTGGCCCAGGCTTTCGGGCGGCCCTGCTGGAATGTGTCCTTCCACATCAATATGGATGCCTCCTACCTCATCGGGTCGGATACCTTCAACGGGGAAAAGGTGGTCTTTTCCCCGGGGCCCATCTGCCAGTGCGCCCGCTACGGCGGGTTCGGGGTGCTGGATGAGATCAACATGGCCAAAAACGAGGCCCTGGCCGTGCTCCACGCCACCCTGGACTACCGCCGCACCATCGACGTGCCCGGCTACGACCTCATCCGGGTGGATGACGCCGCCCGGTTCATCGGCACCATGAACTACGGCTATGCCGGCACCCGGGAACTGAACGAAGCCCTGGTTTCCCGGTTTGCGGTGCTGGACCTGCCCCTGATCTCCGAGGAGGACATGAACAAGCTGCTGCGCCATCATTTTCCCCGGATCAGTTCCCGGTATGCCGGGCAGTTCGTGCAGCTCTTCTACGACCTGAACAGGAAGGCGGACAGCGCCGAGATCTCCGCCCGGGCGGTGGACCTGCGGGGGCTGCTGGACGCTTTGCGGCTGATCCAGCGGGGATTGGACGCCGCCGCGGCCCTGGACCTGTGCATCACCAACAAGACCTTTGACCCCTACGAGCAGACCCTGATCCGGGATGTGATCGCAGCCCGCATCCCCAAAAATCTGGACCGGGCCAAGGTTTTTCCGGGGTGAGGGCATGCTGCAGCGTCAATACAGCCCGGAACAGCGCCGGGCGCTGAATCTCATCTGGGCTGCCGCCGGTCGGTACGATCTGGACCCGCCCTTCATGGCCTTCACACCGGGCGGACAGCCCGACTTCTACTTCAACTGTGTGGTGGGCCTGACCGCCAAATGGCTGGATATGCCCCGGCTGGAAAGCTTTTTTGCCAGCTACGGGGGCAGTCCCCGGCGGGCCATGTTTGACGAGCTGGTCTGGCTGGGGCTGGAAAACTGCGTGTACGAGAAGGAACTGCCCCAGCGGCCCATCCTGGCCCAGCTGCGGCGGCAGTATGCCCAGGATTTTTTCGCCGGGCAGAAGACCATGTCCCGCCAGCAGTGGATGGCCAAGAACAACCGGGTGTTTGAACAGCAGGAAGCCCGCTGGGCATCCCTGGCCGGACGCCGCACTCCCCTGCTGACGCCCCGGGCCCGGGAGCTGGCCAAAGCCCTGACCCTGCCCGGGTCCCTGGACACTGAGGGGGTCATTGCCGCCCTGCAGGGAATGCTGCAGACCTTTTTCCTGTTTTCCGGGGAGGAGCCCGACCGGGGCCCCCGGGCCCTGCACCTGAAAGGGTGGGCGGCCGCCCTGCTCACCAAGATCGTGCCCACCGAGGTGCGCCACACCGACCAGCTGGTGCTGCGGCGCAGTTCCCAGCTGCAGGAAGTCAACGCCAGACCAGCGGGCAAGGCCCTGCTGGCCCGGCATTTTTCTGCCCGCCGGGCCGAGAGTGACCGGGCCTACATCGAAACCTGCTTCGGCCGCTGTCTCTACAACGACCACGACCTGGCCGCGCTGGAGCAGGAACTGTGCACCGGCAATCATCGCAGCTGCCACCTGTGGGTCACCAGGGGCGAGCCCTCCCCCGACCGGCCGCCGGACGGGGAATCTGTCCGCCTGGCCCGGGATGCCGCCCGGCAGCGGCAGCGCAACCTGGACTTTTACGCCAAAAACAGCAGTCTCTACGCCAGCGGCATCCGCCGCCTGAGCGAGCAGCTGGCGGAGGCCCTGCGCTCCTACAGCCAGCCCCAGCCGGTGCGGGCCCGGGCCGGACGGCTCAACAGCCGCCGGGCCTGGCGGGCGCCCTGCCTGGGAGACCCGGCCATCTTTTGGCGCCAGACCGAGGACATCCAGCCGGATCTTTCGGTGGATCTGCTGCTGGACGCCTCCGCCTCCCGGCTGAACAGTCAGGAGACCATCGCCGCACAAGGGTACATCCTGGCCGAAAGCCTGCGCCGCTGCGGGGTGAAACTGCAGATCTTTGCCTTCCGCAGCCTGCGGGGATACACGGTACTGCAGCGGCTGAAAGGTTACCGGGACCCGGGCTGCCGGTCGGTTTTCGACTACTTTGCCGCCGGATGGAACCGGGACGGCCTGGCCCTGCGCGCCGCCGCCCGGCTGGCGGATTCCGGCTGCGGGCACAAGCTGCTGCTGATCCTCACCGACGCCAGCCCCAACGACAGCCAGAAGATCGCCCCCTCCGCCGCCATGCCCATCGGCCGGGACTACGGGGAGGAGGCCGCCGTGGCCGACACCGCCGCCGAGGTCAGGGCCCTGCGCAAGCAGGGGTTCCGGGTAGGGGCCATCTTCTTCGGCCTGGACCGGGACGTTCCCGCCCTCAAGACCATCTACGGCCGGGAATTCGTGCGTATCCACAAGGTGGACCAGCTGGCCGGGGCGGTGGGGTCCCTGGTCCAGCGGCAGCTGCGGGAGATGGACTGACCCGCCCGCGCACCGCCAAACAAACAAAAAGAGCACCTTCCGAACGAATCGGAGGGTGCTCTTTAGTATGTGTGAAGAAATGCAGGCTTCTCAGTCGATGGGCTTCATGGTCGGGAAGAGCAGCACATCGCGGATGGAAGCGGAGTCGGTGAGCAGCATGATCAGACGGTCCACGCCGAAGCCCAGGCCGCCCGTCGGGGGCAGGCCGTATTCCAGGGCAGTGACGTAGTCGTAGTCCACCTGGGCCTTGCTGGTGGGTTCCAGCTTCTTGCGCTCCTCCACCTGGCGCTCAAAGCGTCCCTTCTGGTCGATGGGGTCGTTGAGCTCGCTGAAGGCGTTGCCGAACTCGGTGCAGTTGATGAAGTACTCGAACCGCTCGGTGAAGGCCGGGTCGCCGGGCTTGCGCTTGGCCAGGGGGCTGATCTCCACGGGATAATCATAGATGAAGGTAGGCTGGATCAGCTTGTCCTCCACGAAGGCGTCGAAGAACTCGGCCAGGATGGCGCCCTTGGTGGGCACTTCGGGCAGTTCCACATGGTGCTCCTTGGCCAGGGCGATGGCTTCCTCGTCCGAAGCCACGGTGGTGAAGTCCACGCCGGAATACTTCTTGACCGCTTCCAGCATGGTCAGACGCTCCCAGTGGGACAGGTCGATCTGCTTGCCCTGGTACTCGATCTGCAGGGTGCCGCAGACCTTCTGGGCCACCGTCTTCATCATCTCTTCCACCAGGTCCATCATGCCGTGGTAGTCGGTGTAGGCCTGGTAGAGCTCAATGGTGGTGAACTCGGGGTTGTGCTTGGGGTCCATGCCCTCATTGCGGAAGATACGGCCCACTTCATACACCCGGTCCATGCCGCCCACCACCAGCCGCTTCAGATACAGCTCGGTCTCGATGCGCAGGACCATGTCCATATCCAGGGTGTTGTGGTGGGTGAGGAAGGGACGGGCGGAGGCGCCGATCTCAAAGGGGGTCAGGATGGGGGTCTCCACTTCCAGGAATCCCTTGTTGTCCAGGAAGGCGCGCAGTTCCCGCAGGATCTGGCTGCGGCGCACAAAGGTCCGCTTGACCTCCGGGTTGACGATCAGGTCCACATACCGCTGACGGTAGCGGGCTTCCCGGTCGGTCAGGCCGTGGAACTTCTCCGGCAGGGGCAGCAGGCTCTTGGAAAGCAGGGTCAGTTCGCTGATGCGCACGCTGAGCTCGCCCATGCGGGTGCGGAACACTTCGCCCTTGCAGCCCACGATGTCGCCCACATCCAGCTTCTTGAAGGCGGCGTAGGGTTCATCCCCCAGCACATCCCGCTTGGCAAAGATCTGGATGTCCCCTTTGGCGTCACGCAGATGGGCAAAGCTGGCCTTGCCCATCACACGTTTGGACATCAGGCGCCCGGCCAGGGTGACCACCTTGCCGGTCTCGCTCTCGGCGGGCAGGTCTTTGAATTCGGCCTGCAGGTCGGCGGAAAAAGCGTCCTGGGGATACTTGGTGATGGTGAACGGGTCATGCCCGGCAGCCTGCAGGTCCGCCAGCTTCTGACGGCGCACAGCCTGCTCGGTGGCAGCGTTGACAGGGGTGTTCTGCATGAGAAGATTCCTCTTTTCTGTAAATAAACGGCGCCGGCCGGGTCGGACCCGCCCGGCGCTGTATGCCTTGACTTACTTGCTGCGGCTGACGGCCAGGATCTTGTAGTCGATCACATTGCCGTTGGGCAGGGTGACGGCCACCACGTCGCCGGCCTTGTGGCCGATGAGGGCAGCGCCCACCGGGCTTTCGTCGCTGATGCGGTTCAGGTCCATGTCGGCTTCGGTGGAGCCGGTGATGTCGTATTCCTCGGCATCCTCCTCGTCGTCGCCGTCAGCCAGGATCTTGACCTTCATGCCGATGGAGACGGTGTCGTGGGACAGCTCGTTGTCGTCGATGATGCGGGCGACCTTCAGGGTAGCTTCCAGGTCGGCGATGCGGGCTTCCACGATGGCCTGCTCTTCCTTGGCGGCGTCGTATTCGGCATTTTCCGAAAGGTCGCCATAGCCGCGGGCCACCTTGATCTTGTCCGCCACTTCTTTGCGTTTGACGGTGCGCAGGTTATCCAGGTCCTGCTCCAGCTTCTCATATCCCTCGCGGGTAACAATAACCTCTTTGGCCATTTTGGATAGCTCCTTACTCACAGTAAAAGTTGTGCGGCCCTCGGGGGCCGCACCAGTTGTAATATTATATCCAAAAATTGTATCGCTGTCAAGCGGTTTCCGGGGCTGCGGGCCTTTCGTACACGAACAGCAGGCAGAGCACCGGCAGCGCCAGGGGCAGCATCAGGATATAGCGGTAGGACTGGGCAATGGGCACTGCCACCATCAGGCTCAGCCAGGAAAAAAGCAGCGGTGTAAGCAGCAAAAGGTCGCCCTTGCGCCGGCCCTTGGGTTTGCACAGGCAGAAGAAGAAGGCGCCCAGCATCACCCATACCATGGTGCCGGAACTGACAAACCGGGTGGTCTGTTCCAGCATCCCGCTCAGACCGTGGCCGAACCAGGTTTGGAACCAGTCCACCCCGGTAATGCCGTATCCGTACAGGTCCTGGATACCCACAAAGTAATCGTAGTAGTATCCCAGCCAGCTGCCCGGCTTCCAGAAGCCCAGGGTCTGCAGCAGATAGGCTTCCACATACACATCCAGGTTGGCGGGCAGCAGCTGCGCCCACACCCGCAGGAAGTCCCCGAAATGGGTTTCCAGGTAGGCACTGTCCAGTTCGGCGTGGCTTTTCAGCGGGTCGGAGAGGCAGGGTTCATAATCGCTGCGCCAGACATCTTCCGGCAGGATGGTGAACAGCACCTGCTGCTGTTCTTCGGTGAGCGGGCGGTCCTCATTGATGGTGGCGGCCAACTGCTGCAATGGCACCGAGATGGACTCGGTGAGGGAATCCTTTCCGATGTTCAGGGCGTCATACACCGGTCCCTGGATTGCCGCTGTCAGTACCAGTGTGACAGCGCCGGCGGCCAGCAGGCGCCCGGCTTTGCCCCGGCAGGCAGCCAGAAGCACCAGCAGGGTGGGTGCCACCACATAAAGGCCGTTATTGCGCCAGAAGCAAAGGAACAGCATGAGGGCAAAAGCCGCCAGGGTCCCGCGCCGGCTGATGCCGCGGGCGGCAAAGTCCCACAGCTGCAGCGCCAGCAACACCACCGCCGCACTGAACAGGGTGTCCTTCCACACGGCCATGCCGTAGGTGGCAAAAAAGCCGGAACAGCCGTACATCAGCCCGCTGGCAACGACCGCCGGGCAGGGCACGCCCAGGGTGTACAGCTTATACACCACCGCCGCACAGGCGGCAGAAAAGGCCAGGCTCTGGGCCACGGCATACAGGCACAGCGCCGCCGAAAGGCCGCCGCCAAAGACCGCCGCCAGGCGGACAAAGAACCGCAGGGTCAGAATATACAGCACCACCCAGTGGTTGCCGGAGGGTGCCCCCCGTCCCAGAGCTTCCGCCAGGGTGTGGGCGCCATCCCCCACCAGCCCCGCCGGCCAGAAGGCCAGCAGGAAGGGGACCCAGCACAGAAAGATGAATCCCCAGGCAAGGGCAAAGACCCGAGCGCTGCCGGGGCGGGCCTGCAGTTCCCGCAGGGTATGACGGGCCGCCAGCCGCCGCAGCTGCAGAAAGACCAGCCACAGAAGGACGGCCAGAGGCAGGATGAGCAGGATGTCCTTCTTGCCCTCCCATTCGATATAGTTGGCGCGGCTGTCCCCCTCAATGTCGGTACAGCCGCGCACCAGGCGGGCCACCGTCAGGGCACTGCCGAGCAGCAGGGCAAAGACCCCGGTCCAGCCCCGCACATACCCCGGGGAAGGCTGCTGCCATTCCCGCCGGGCCAGCTGGAACAGGCAGAGGAACAGCACCAGCGCCCCGGCACTGCCCCCAAAGCCCAGCCGCCAGGACAGGCAGACGGCACACACCGCCAGCCCCCCGCAGGCGCCCCAGCGGGCCGGGGTCAGGTCATATGTCCCGGCAAGCCGGCCGAGGGGATTGCTCCGCGACTTCATGCCTTACTTATCCAGCTGCAGCAGGCCCACCTTGCGGTACACCTTGGACACGGTGCGGTTGGCCAGGCGGGCAGCCCGCTCGGCGCCTTCCTTGAGCACCCCGTCCACATAGGTCTTGTCGGCCAGGATGCGCTGCAGTTCCTCCTGCACCGGGCAGATGGCGTCGGCGGTGGTCTCGGCCACCGCCACCTTGAAGTCGCCGTAGCCCTTCCCCGCAAAC
>CAUEKL010000126.1 GCA_959018215.1 uncultured Gemmiger sp. | reverse complement strand
CAGGCGCCGCAAGAGTCCGCACCGGAGACGCCCGCCGCTTCCGAGGAAGCGGCAGCGGACAAGACCCCCGACGCCGACAAGGGGAAGACAACCACCCCGGCGGCGGAAAAGCCCGGGGCGCCTGCGCCCGCCCCAAAGCGCCGTCTGCCTCTGTGGGCCCGCATCCTGCTGGGAGTACTCTGCGTGGTGGTGGTGTTCGTGGGGCTGGCTGTGGCGTACGTCAACGGCAAGCTGGACCTGATCCGCTATGACGACGGCACGGTGGACCGTGTGGGTTCCATTGGGGCCGAGGAGGACCAGGACCTGGACAGCAGCGGCCTGGAACACAACACCGGGGATATGGTCATGCCGGAAGGCAGTCCCTTCCAGGATGACAATGTCCTCAACGTGCTGCTCATCAGCACCGACGAGCGCACCGATGCTGTCAACGATGCCGACGCCTTCACCCACCTGAACGAACTGGACGGCACCGACGATACCACCGAATTCAGTGAGGATGCCCGGGCGGACAGCCTGATCCTGGCGTCCCTGAACATCCAGGAGGACACCATCAAGCTGGTGTCCATCGAGCGCGCCACCGGTGTGCCCATCATGCTGGACGGGTACGAGGATCAGTACGACTGGATCACCCACACCTTCCGCTACGGCGGTGCCCGCCTGACCATGGACACGGTGGCGGAGTGCCTCAACCTGGATGTGGACCACTATGTGCGGTTCAACTTCAACTCCTTTGTGCAGATCGTGGACGCCGTGGGCGGCGTGGACATCGAGCTGACCGAGACCGAGGCCGCCGCCCTGAACTGGGAGATCCCCTCCAACTCCATGCTGATTATCGGCAAGGTGCATGCGGGCCTCAACCACCTGGACGGGTACACCGCTCTGCAGTATGCCCGCCTGCGCGCCATTGACAGCGACTGGCACCGCATTGTGCGCCAGCGCACCGTTATTCAGGCGGTGCTCAATCAGATCCAGCATGCCTCGGTGACCGAGCTGGACGATCTGCTGAACACCGTTCTGCCCCTGGTGCAGACCAACTTCACCAAGAGCGAGATCGCAGCGCTGCTGGTACAGCTGCCCGGTTTCCTGGGGGTACAGACCGAGCAGATGTCCCTGCCGGTGGAGGGCACCTACGGGGTGCGCACCGGCATGGATGACCGCACCATGTACGACCCCGACTGGCAGACCAACAGCGATATCCTCAAGGATTTCCTGTACGGGGATATGACGGCCGACGAAGCCATCGACGCCCATGTGGTGGATGAAAGCGCCACGGGGGAGACCGCTCAGGAAGAACCCCTGCGGGACCTGACCCCCATGGAAACCTACCTCACCGCCAACAGCAGCCCCGTGGACCTGGAGGAGGGCATCAACGGGGAGGACTTCGGCAACGGCAACTACCGGGTCTTCCTGGCCGGAGCACCCCAGGGCACCGATGCCTGCTGGCAGATGAAGCGGGCCCTGGTACAGTACCTGCATGAAAGCCAGGGGGTGAACGTGCTGCTGGAGGACTGCGGCCCAGCTGCGGCCCTGAGCTACCAGCAGTATATCGAAACCGGCACCGGCTGCACCTTCTCCAGCCGGGAGGAGGAAGAGTTCTGGTCCTGGCTGTATGAATACAATGACAGCCAGCTGGACAGCGGCAGATTCACCGTGGTGGGCCTGGGCAACGACAGCGACCCCGACCTGGTCCTCACCGGCCTGAGCACCCTTCTGGATGAGGAAGTGACCGGGGAGGACCTGTCCGGCGCCACGGCCCGCCGCCTGCTCACCAATCTGCAGCAGGGCAATGGGGTGCGCACCAACTCCGCCTACCGGCTGCTGTATCAGCTGCAGCGTCTGGCCCAGGGCAGTGCCGAAGATCAGAATGACCTGCACCTGCTGTTCGGGAACAACACCGACCGGGCCCTGTCCATCCTGGACAGTGTGCTGTCCGGCAGCGGGCAGGATGCTTCCCCGGCCGACAACTTCAACACCGTGTGGCAGCAGTACAGCGACCAGAACTTCTTCGGCATGTTTGCCCCGGAAGAGGTCCTGCTGACCCCCGCCGACCTGGATGGGGACGGCCAGGCACCCGAAACCACCCTGGCCATGGCCATCAACACCGGTTCCACCCCTGCCGCCGGCAAGGTGTGCGCCATTCTGGGCGCCTGTCTGGATGTGGACGGGGAGGGCACCCAGCCCCAGGGCATCGACGCCGACACCCTGTATAACACCCTGGCCGATGCCGACGCTCTGCTGGCCCAGCTGGAACCGGAAGCCACCGCCGCCCCGGAACTCACCCCGCAGCCCACCGATGCTGGGACGGATGAGGAGGAACCGGATGACGGGGAGTGCTATTTCCTGGCGCTGGACGGGCAGGACAGCCCTTACGCGGAGGAAAACGGCATCCTGACCGGGGATTCCGCCCAGCCTGCCGCCGACTATTTCCAGAAGATCCTGCTGGTTCCTGCGGCTGCCGGTACCACCCCCGTGGAAAGCGAAGAGCAGACAACCGATACCACCCGCTGGTAATATCAACAATAATTTTCCCGAAAGTGTTGACAAAACCGGAGAACTGTGCTTTAATTAGCTAAACCAATGAAGCGAAAGTAAAACTGCAGGCGCACCCACAGAGAGCCCCCGATGCTGGGAACGGGGCGGAAAGCGGAGCAGACAAATGGTTTGCAGAGGGCACGGGGAAAGGGCAGCTGCCTGAGTATCCGCTGACGGCAGCCCCCGTTACAGGGCAGGGAAGTGTTGGCTTCCCGCAGAGCGGCCGCGCAAGGCGCGGCAAGCAAGGTGGCACCACAGGAAATTTGTTCCTGCCCTTGCACAGGCAACAGGTCTGTGCAAGGGCAGTTTTTTTATCCCCGGTACAGACAAAACCACCGTATTTACAAGGGGGCCATGAACCATGAAACACATCCGATTGGCAGAGCGATGGCGGGGCTGAGCCGTTTGTCCGTCCCATCACCCGAATAACTGTATGCTCACTGCAAGAAAGGATGCTCACCATGAAAAAGACCATTGCTATGCTGACCGCCGCCACCCTCGCCCTGTCTCTAGCCGCCTGCGGCGGCACCGGGGCTGCTTCCGGTTCCTCCTCCACCACCTCCGCCGCCACGGCGGACAACGCTTCCGCAAGCGGCTACCGCATCGCCATCGTACAGCAGCTGGACCACGCCAGCCTGGACGAGATCCGCACCGCCATTGAGGCAGAACTGGATGCCAAGGCCGCCGAGCTGGGCATTTCCATTGAGTACAAGGACTTCAACGGTCAGAACGACCCCACCACCCTGAACCAGATCGGCACCCAGGTTGTTTCCGACGGGTATGACGCCATCATCCCCATCGCCTCTCTGGCGGCCCAGTGCATGACCACCGCCGCAGCCGAGACCGAGACCCCGGTGATCTACGCCGCCATCTCCGACCCTGAGGCCGCCGAACTCACCGGCATTGACTACGTCACCGGCACCTCCGACGCTCTGGACACCAAGTTCATCCTGGATATGATGTTTGCCGCCGATCCGGACATCCAGACCGTGGGCCTGCTCTACTCCAACTCCGAGCCCAACTCCGAAAAGCCCATCGCGGATGCCAAGGCTTACCTGGACGAGAAGGGCATCGCCTATGTGGAAGCCACCGGCAACACCAACGATGAGGTGCTCAGCGCCGCGGCCAACCTGGCCGACCAGGCCGACGCCGTCTTCACCCCCACCGATAACGTGGTCATGGCCGCCGCCGCTGCGGTCAGCGAGACCCTGACCAAGGCGGGCGTGCCTTACTACACCGGCGCGGACAGCTTCGTCACCGCCGGCGCCCTGGCCACCTGCGGCGTCAACTATACCGACCTGGGCACCACCACCGCCGATATGGCCCTGGATGTGCTGCAGACCGGCACCGTGCCTGAATACCATGTGATGGAAGGCGGCATCATCACCGTCAACACCGAGACCGCTTCCACCCTGGGCATTGATCCCTCCGTCTTTGCGGACCTGGGCGGAACCCTGAAGGAAGTCGTCACCGCGGCCGAATAACAACCCTATAGCCAACGGCAGGCAGCGCCCCGCAGGTGCGCTGCTTTTGCCTTTGTCAGAAACTTTTTCCCGGAAAGGAAGGTCCTGCCGACCATGTTATCCATCGCCATCATCCAAAGCGCGCTGGAGCTGGGCTGCATCTACTCGCTTGTGGCCATGGCTCTGTTCCTCAGCTTCCGCGTGCTCAACATCGCGGATATGACCACCGACGGCGCATTCACCCTGGGCTGTGCGGTCTCCGCCACCGCCGCCGTGGCCGGACACCCCTTCCTGGGGCTGGTCCTGGCCATCCTGGCCGGTGCCTGCGCGGGCTTTGTCACCGCCCTGCTCCAGACGCGCCTGGGCGTGCCCTCCATCCTGGCCGGCATCGTCACCAACACCGGGCTGTACACCGTGAACCTGGCCATCATGGGCTTCTCTTCCAATGTGCCCATGCTCAAAACCACCACCATCTTCACCCTCGCCCAGGACCTGATGGGGGAGACCCTTCCTTACAAGCTCATTGTGTCCGCCCTCATCACCCTGGTGGTCTGTGTGCTGCTCATCCTCTTCCTGGGCACCCGGCTGGGCCTGTCCATCCGGGCCACCGGCGATAACCCGGACATGGTCCGGGCCAGTTCCATCAACACCGCCTTCACCGTCACGGTGGGGCTGTGCGTGGCCAACTGCATGACCGCCCTGTCCGGGGCGGTGCTGGCCCAGTACCAGCGCTCCGCCGATATCAACCTGGGCACCGGCATGGTGGTCATCGGTCTGGCCTCCCTCATCATCGGCGAGACCCTCTTTGCCCGGGGCGGGCTGTGGGTCAAGGCGGTGGCGGCCATCGGCGGCAGTGTGATCTATCGTTTCATCATTGCCCTGGCCCTGCGCATCAACGTGCCTTCCGAGTGCATGAAGCTGCTCTCCGCCGTCATTGTGGGCCTGGCCATCGCCGCGCCCACCATCCGCAAGAATGTGGCCTTTGCCCGGCGCCGCCGGGCGGCCCGGAAACAGGGAGGTGGCAGCCGTGCTTGAGCTGAAAAATGTGGGAAAGACCTTCAATGCCGGTACCGTCAATGAAAAGGTGGCCCTCACCGGGGTCAATCTTCACCTGAACCCCGGGGACTTTGCCACCATCGTGGGCTCCAACGGCGCGGGCAAATCCACCCTGTTCAACGCCATCGCCGGTTCCTTTGTGCCGGACACCGGCAGCATCCTGCTGGACGGACAGGACATTACCTTCCTGCCGGATTACCGCCGGTCCAAGACCATCGGCCGGATGTTCCAGGACCCCCTGCGGGGCACTGCGCCCAACATGACCATTGAGGAAAATCTGGCCCTGGCCTATCTGCGGGCTTCTGGGCAGACCTCTCCCTTCTCCCGCATCACCCGGGCCGACCGGGAACTCTTTGCCCAGCGGCTGTCCCAGCTGGGCCTGGGGCTGGAAAAACGGATGAAACAGCCGGTGGGGCTGCTCTCCGGCGGGCAGCGGCAGGCCCTGACCCTGCTCATGGCCACTCTGGTCACCCCCAAGCTGCTGCTGCTGGACGAACACACCGCCGCCCTGGACCCTGCCACTGCCGACAAGGTACTGGAACTGACCAAGAGCATCGTGGCCGAAAACCACATCACCTGTCTGATGATCACCCACAACATGCACGACGCTCTGACCCTGGGCAACCGCACCCTGATGATGGACAGCGGCCGCATCGTGCTGGACATTGCGGGACCGGAACGCCAAGGCCTGACCGTGGACGACCTGCTCCAACGGTTCGCCAAAAACGCCGGGCATGCCCTGTCCGACGACCGGGTCCTGCTCAGCCAGGCAGAAGAGTAAAGCATAAACAACCGAAAAGCCAACAAAAAATCCCCCGCGCCGGAAATGACACCGGTACGGGGGATTTTTCACTGCTTATAGGAATTTGGTGGAAAACTCAGCGGACCATCAGGTCGGCAGCCTTGTACAGGTCGCCGCAGCTCATGCAGACCACCAGGTCGCCTTTCTTGGCGTTTTCCCGCACCCAGGCGGCGGCGCTTTCCAGCCCGTCGACCACCACGCTGCCGGGAATCTTGGCAGCCAGGTCCTCGGTGTGCACGCTGCCGTCGTCCACCTCACGGCTGCCCATGATGGGCAGCAGCACACAGACATCGGCGGTGTTCAGCACCTTGGCAAAGTCGTCCATCAGGGCCTTGGTGCGGCTGTAGGTGAAAGGCTGGTGCACCGCGATGATGCGGTCATAGCCCATCTTGTGGGCAGTGGCCAGGGTGGCGGCCAGCTCGGCGGGATGATGGGCGTAATCGTCCACCACCACGGCGCCGGAAGGCGTTTCGCCCTTGACCTCAAAGCGGCGGCCGGTGCCCTTGAAGCTCTCGGCGGCGCGCTCGGCGTCGGCGGGGTCCAGGCCCAGAGGCCGCACGCAGCAGCACATGGCCAGGGCGTTGTAGATGTTGTGGTAACCCGGAACGCCCAGGCGCAGGTGGGCAAAGTGATCATCCAGCTCGTTCACATCGAACTCGTAGAAGCCGGGCCGGTACTCCTGGATGTTCACGGCGCGGAAGCGGGCTTCCTCCTCAATACCGAAGGAGAGCACCGGGCGGTCGATGGAGTTGACCACGTCCACGGTGTTGTGGTCATCCATGTTGAAGACCACCGTGCGGGACAGCAGGGCGAACTTCTGGAAGGCCAGCTTCAGCTTGCCCATGGTGTGGTAGTATTCCAGATGATCGTTGTCAATGTTCAGGATGACGCCGATGTAGGGGGTCAGATGCAGGAAAGTCTCGTGATACTCACAGGACTCAATGACCGCCGTCTGGCCGCTGCCGGACTTGCCGTATCCGTGGATCAGGGGCAGCTTACCGCCGATGACCGCCGCCGGGTCCCGCCCGGCCAGCTCCAGCATGGTGGTGATCATGCCGGAGG
>CAUEKL010000125.1 GCA_959018215.1 uncultured Gemmiger sp. | reverse complement strand
TACTTCAGCTGGACCAACCAGACTCTGGCCATGATCGTTCTGTGGGCTGCTTCCATGTTCCTGTATGTGGAAAAGAAGAACTTCTGGATCACCGCTGTGCCCGCTACCTTCATGAGCGCAGTTTCCAGCACCTACTTCATCCTGGCTCCGGAATGCCTGGGCGGCCTGGTCAACGGCAAGACGGCCGACGGCGCCACCGTGTACAATACCGCGGTTGCCTATCCCATCGGCATCATCTTCGCCATTGCTCTGCTCGTCATCTTCCTGATGGCCACCAAGAGACATTCGGCAAAAGCGCAGGCCTGATCCTGCGCGGCTGAGCCGGCAAACGTACAACTAAGAGCCGGCCGCTGTTCAAAGGCGGCCGGCTTTTGTGTTGGCGCATCTTCCATACAAGCGAGGTTTTCCGCCATGATCTTCAAACCCTATCCTCTCAGCACGGCCCGTCTGGAACCCTGGGAACTGGAACTGGACAAAAAGAACTGCCGCAAGATCGGTCCCTGCGGGATCGGCAAAAAGGCACTGTACCTGAACAGCTTCTTCATCGACCGCCGGTACTATGTGCCCATCTCGGCGGTACGGCGGGTGTTCAAGCGCGTGGCCATGAGCCGCGGCGGCTACACCGGCAAGGGCGTGTTTGCCAGCATGCCTTACCTGGTGGTGGAGTACGACAACGGCCAGCAGAAGCAGTGCAATTTCAAGCATGAGGAACAGGTGGATGCCTTCCTGGAAAAGCTGGCAAAGGAACAGCCCCAGATCAAGCTGGTCAGCGCTGAGGCTGAGGAACGCCTGGCCAAACGTCAGGCCGAAAAGGAGGAAGCCGAGCGCAACCGCCCGCCCCTGACACCCCACGGCAAGAAGGTGATGACGCAGCTGCAGCAGGCCATTGACTACCTGGAAGAAAAGCCGGAACTGAGCAGCGCCCTGAGCCGCGCGGCACAGCGCAAGCGGGCCTATGAGCGCTCCAGCCCCAGCTATCGTTGGGTGGCCATGGCCATCACTGCCCTGGGCATCCTGGGTATTGTGTATGGGCTGTGGTCCCTGGTTATGGGCAAAGGCGGATTCGGTGTCTACTTTGCCCTGTTCGGGCTGGCGGCGGTCTTTACCTTTGCCGGGTTCAGCGTTCTGCCCACCGCCCGCAACAACCGCGGCAGCATCCTGAAACAGGAAAAGACGGCCATGGACAATATGGCACAGTACCTTTCTTCGTGTCAGAACTTTCCGGTACCGGTCCGGTACGCCCATCCCGTCGTGCTGCGGCGGATGCAGCGGGCCGTGCAGGACGGCAGGGCCAACTCGGCGGACGAAGCCTTGGAAGTGGTCAAGCAGGACCTGAAAGCCCTGAATGCCGACGTGCAGGTGGAACAGGAAGAGTACGACGAGGTCGTGGCCATCAAACCCATGTTCCTCAACGCACAATATCAGTAAAAGGAAAAACAGCCCCGCGGATGGAGACATCTGCAGGGCTGTTCCTTTGCGGTTGGTTCTGGCAAAGAAAAAAGCCTTACGCCAATGGCGTAAGGCTTTTTGGTGCGCCCGCAGGAACTCGAATCCTGGACCCTCTGATTAAAAGTCAGATGCTCTACCAACTGAGCTACGGGCACTTATCCGCTGCTTTATACAGCTTTAATATTATAGCAAACGAACGGAAAATTGTCAACTATAATTTGCGCCGGACGGCGGTTTGCCGCAAAATTGACAGCCACGTCACGGTGCGGTATAATGAGGCATAAATTTAGAGGATCGTCTAAATGAGTCCTTTTCTCGGGCGGCGGCCTCTGACAAAAAATGAGGTGTTTTGTATGCCTACGTCGGTTCCCTTTCTCTCGGTTGCCAGTGCCATGCTCAGTCTGCTGGTTATTGTCGGCGTGCCGGTCGGCCTTGGCATCGCGGTCACTCGCAAGCATAAGGGCAGTGGTTACGCCATCATGATCGGCGCCTTCTGCTACATTGTCAGCGCCTATGTGCTGGAACAGATCCTGCACAGCGTGGTGTTCACCATGTTTCCCAATATCCGGGACAACATCCCGGTTTTTTGCCTGTACGGCGGCCTGGCCGCCGGTCTGTTTGAGGAAACCGGCCGCCTGTTCGGCTTGCGTGTGCTGTGCAAGAAGGACAAGTCCGCCGCCACCGGCTTTGCCTACGGCGTGGGCCACGGCGGCATCGAGGCCATTTTGCTGGCCGGTCTCACCATGCTCAACAACCTGATGGTCATGTACGCCATCAACAGCGGCAACACCGACAGCCTGCTCACCGGCCTGGAAGGGGACCAGCTCACCGCCGCACAGTCTCAGCTGGCCCAGCTGGCGGCGGTGCCCGCCACCCAGTGGCTGGCCGCCGGGTTCGAGCGTCTGTGTGCTATCGGTCTGCATCTGGCTTTGTCCATGCTGATCTGGATGGTGGTGACCCGCCGCCTGCCCGCCTGGGGCTATCCTGCCGCCATCGGGCTGCATGCCGTGTCCAACCTGCCCGCCATGCTGTACCAGGCCGGGGTGCTGAGCGTCTGGCCCACCGAACTGGCCACCTTTGTGCTGGTGGTTTTGATCGCGCTGTTGGTGCGGCAGCTGTATCTGCGTGCTGCACCCGCCCGACTTTAATCAACCGTTCTTGTCTGTTGTCCTCGCCGCATTGCCCGGCGGGGACACATTTTTGTGACCACAACAAGGAATTGTCTCATGCTGTTTAACTCACTGACCTATGCGGTTTTTCTGCCGCTGGCTGTTCTGGTGTATTTCCTGCTGCCCCCGCGCTGGCGCTGGGTGGCACTGCTGGGCTTCAGCTACTATTTTTATATGAGCTGGAACCCGGAACTCATTGTGCTGATCCTCTTTACGACGGCGGTCAGCTGGCTGGCTGCCCTGGCGGTGGAGCACGCCCGGCGCCCGGCCCTGCGCAGGGCGGCCTTGTGGGGCGGGGTAGGGCTTTGCCTGGCCTGTCTGTTCTTTTTCAAATACTTCAACTTCTTCTCCCAGAATGTCACGGCGCTGCTGCAGGTGGTGGGCCTGCCTTTGCAGCCCACCACCCTGGACCTGGTCCTGCCGGTGGGCATCAGCTTTTACACCTTCCAGACCCTGAGCTATGTGGTGGATGTCTACCGGGGCGACCTGAAAGCCGAACCCCATTTCGGGTATTATGCCCTGTATGTCAGCTTCTTTCCCCAGCTGGTTGCCGGCCCCATCGAGCGCGCCGGCAACCTGTTGCCCCAGCTGCACCAGAAACATGACCCCGACCGGGCCAACTTCAGCGCAGGACTGCGAAAGATCTGCGTGGGGATGTTCAAAAAGGTGGTCATTGCAGATTTTGTTGCCACCTATGTGAACAACGTATACAACGATCTGGCAGGGAAGGGCGGTCTGACCCTGATCCTGGCCACTATGCTGTTCAGTGTGCAGATCTACTGCGATTTCTCCGGTTATTCCGACATCGCGGTAGGCAGTGCACGGCTGCTGGGCATCAACCTGATGGAAAACTTCCGCAGCCCGTACATGGCCCGCAGCGTCAAGGATTTCTGGCGCCGCTGGCATATCAGCCTGACCCGCTGGTTCACCGACTACGTGTATATCCCATTGGGCGGCAGCCGGTGCAGCCGTTGGCGGCATCTGCGCAACCTGGTGGTGACCTTCCTGCTCAGCGGTTTGTGGCACGGGGCCAGCTGGACCTTTGTACTGTGGGGGCTGTACCACGGCCTGTGGCTCTGCGCCGAGACCTTCTACCTGCCCCGCATTGAGGCCGTGCAGGCCCGCCTGCAGGGCGCCCGGGCGGCGGCCTTCTCGGTGCTGCGCACGGTGGTCACCTGCTGCATCGTCGGCTTCGGCTGGATCTTCTTCCGGGCCAATGACCTGTCCGACCTGGTATATGTGCTCACCCACCTGGGACAGGGGCTCAGCCCGGTGCACCTGTTTGCCTACGCCCAGGCGGCGGGGCTGACCCCCGCCTTGCTGGGGCTGGCCTTTGCCCTGATTGCGGCCCTGCTGGTGTATGACTGGTACGCCACCTACCGCACCGACCCCCTGCGGGCCATCTGCCGGGCCCGGCCCTGGCAGCGGTATACCTTTTATTACCTGCTCTGCTTCGGGGTGCTGGCGGCGCTGTGCTCCCGGCCTTTCGGTGCCACCGCCGACTTCATCTATTTCCAGTTCTGACAGGGGGGGCAACATGACAAAACAAGCATTCGCCAAGTATCTGGGCAAGGTGCTGGTCTTTCTGCTGGCTCTCTGCCTGCCCTTTGTCCTGCTCATCGGGTGTATCGGCTTTGTGCCCGAAACCACCCAGCAGAGCCTGCTGTACACCCTGCATTACAAGCTGGACCTGCTGCGGGACACCCCAGGCGGCAACCGGATTCTCATTGCGGGCGGTTCCTCCACCGAATACGGCACCGACTGCCAGGCCATTGCCGACGCCACCGGCCGGCCCACCTACTGCGTGGGGGTCACGGCTTATCTGGGGGTGGAGATGTACCTGAACATGCTGGACCGCTACGTCCAGCCGGGAGATACCGTCATCCTCATGCTGGAGCATCTGATGCTCCGGGACACGGGGGTGGACTATCTGGTGCTGTGGCAGGCCTGCGGTACCGACCCGGACGCCTGGGCCTGCGTTCCGCCGGACCTTTGGCTGGGGGCTGCCGCCAGTGCCGGACGGTACCTGGCCCAGCGCTGGCCCAGTGACTGGACGCCCTTGCAGGGCCTGCACTGGACAACCTATGACTACGCCCCCGGCCAGACGCCTCACAGCGATGATTTCGGCCCCCTGGGCAACGTGATCACTCCGCGCACAAACATCCTGGAGCACAAGTACAACACCCAGGATATGGTTTCCCTCCATGCGGGAATCCTGGATCAGGACAACCTGCGCGCCATCCGCCGGTTCACCAAAACCATGGAACAGCGCGGGGTGACGGTGCTCTTCAGCCACGCCCCCCTCAACGCTCTGTGCCTGACCAGCAGCCCTGAAGAGAATGCCGCCTACGCCGATGCGGTGCGGGAGGAGCTGGGCCTGCCGGTGCTGGTGGACTATCCTGATGCTGTGATGGAGGCGGATTACTTCTACGACAGCAACAACCATCTGAACACCCAGGGCGCTGCCCTCTATACACAAAAATTGATCGCCGGTCTTGCCGCACAGGGTTTGACCGCCGGATGAACAAAAAGCCCGTCCCTGCGCGGTTTGCGCGGCGGCGGGCTTTTTGTTTTGGAAAGGGATTTTCCGGGCAGGGGAGAGAGATTCTCTGCAAGAAAGGCAATTTTTACAAGGCGAAAAAGCCCTTTTCCGTGGGTCGGAAACGCTGCCAAGTTCCACTGAGCGGAACGCAATGAAAAACGAAAATTCGACATGTGGAACGCTGTTCCATTCAGCGGAACTATGGGGCTGCACAAGGGGCAAAAAACGGTTGTCAACTCCCACAATGGTCAACCGTATGCAGAAATGCTACACTGATATAGACAAAACAAGCAAGGCATCTGATGGATGCCTGGAAAGATTTTCGGGAGGTTCCATATGGCAAAAAATGCGATCGTGGGCCAGTCTGGCGGTCCCACTTCGGTGATCAATGCAAGCCTGGCGGGTGTGTTTGAAAGCTGCAAACGCCGCGGCGCGGAAAAAGTCTACGGCATGATGCACGGCGTGGCGGGTCTGCTGGAGCGCCGGGTCTGCCTGCTGGACGAAAAGCTGACCTGCGCCATGGACATTGAACTGCTCAAGCGCACCCCGTCCAGCTACCTGGGCAGCTGCCGCTACAAGCTGCCCGACTGGCACACGCCGGAAGGGGAGCAGGTCTACCAGCAGTTGTTTGCCATCCTGAAGGAACTGGATATCGGCTACTTCTTCTATATCGGCGGAAACGACAGTATGGACACCATCGGCAAGCTGGCCGATTACGGCACCCACATCGGCAGCGAGATCCGCTTCATGGGCGTGCCCAAGACCATCGACAACGACCTGATGATCACCGACCACACCCCCGGTTACGGCAGCGCTGCCAAGTACATCGGTGTGGTCATGAAGGAGATCATCCGGGACGCCACCGTATACGGCACCAAGTACGTCACCATCGTGGAGATCATGGGCCGCAACGCCGGCTGGCTGACCGCTGCCGCCGCTCTGGCCCGTGCGGAGGACTGCGAGGGTGTGGACATGATCTGCCTGCCTGAAATTCCCTTCAACGTGGATCATTTTGTGGAAAAGGTCGCCCGGATGCAGGCTAAAAAGCCCAGCATCGTCATTGCCGTGTCCGAAGGCGTCAAGCTGGAGGATGGCCGCTATGTCTGCGAGCTGGCCGATGATGTGCACGCGGTGGACGCTTTCGGCCACAAGGCCCTGACCGGCACCGCCCGCTTCCTGGCCAACACCGTGGCCCGCCGCCTGGACACCAAGACCCGCTGCATTGAGCTTTCCACCCTGCAGCGCTGTGCCGGGCACCTGACCAGCCGTACCGATATCACCGAAGCCTACCAGGTGGGCGGCGCCGCCGCCAAGGCCGCCTTTGAGGGGCATACCGGGGAGATGGTCGCCATCAAGCGCATCTCCAACGCGCCTTACCAGTCCACCACCGAGCTGCATCCCATCAGCGAGGTGGCCAACCTGGAAAAGAAGGTCCCGCTGGAATGGATCAACGCCGACCACACCGACATGATGCCGGCCTTCCTCTCCTACGCCATGCCTCTGATCCAGGCCGAGCTGACCCCCATCTATGTGGAGGGCCTGCCCCATCATATCTACCTGCCGGAATGATCCCGGCGGACTGAATCTGCCTCCCATTTGTCCCCGCCCGCAAGCTGTTTGCGTCGGCGGGGACATTTTCTTTGCAAAAAAATTCTACAATCGGCTTGACAAACGTCCACCCATGCGCTATAATAACACATGTCGTTACGGATGATTAGCTCAGCTGGTTAGAGCGCTGCGTTCACATCGCAGAGGTCGAG